>JAGVIM010000129.1 GCA_020056045.1 Nanobdellota archaeon
AGACAAAACCTCTTGTTATTTATGTCAGATAATTCAAAGTAGCTCAGGTTTCTTAAATAAAAATATGGAGATTTATCTTGTCCATAGTCCAAAGATAAATTTCTAATTTCTTAGTTATTGTAAATAAATATTATAAATGTGTATAGTGAAAAGAAGAATCGCTTAATGAATAGATTACATAACTGATATTTTATTGGGCTACTAATAATTCTTCAGAAGAAATAATCTTCTACGAAGTCAGGTTATATTCAATTTGTAAGAATTGGATAGACAGAGAATTTTTCAAATTCTCTTTATTTTTTCATTGATAGCTTTAGAAAACAGTGCAATTACAATAATTCTAAAAACTTATAAAGATTAAAATCCTATTTCTTTTATGAAAAAGATGGTGAAAGCTCAGAGTACTATAATCTCTTCAGTTATTATTTTATTAATTATATTTGTATGTATTTTAATAGTTTGGAATGCAGTTCATTTTTTAGTTAGTGAAAAAAGTAATCAAATAGGTATTGATCAATTTATAACAAAAATAAATATTTATTCTACCCCTGTTATAAATAATAATTGTGTTGATCTAAGTATAAAAAGAGATGCAGGTGGGGGAAAGTTATCAGGAATAAACTTTATGTTTAAAAATGACTCTAATGATCAGGAAAATTATATTGAAAAAGAGGAATCAAAACTTCCAAAAGAACTTGAAAGAAAAGATTTTCAATTTTGCTATCCTGTTAATCTAAACATATCTAATGTAACAAAAGTATCATTTTCTCCAATGTTTGGCAATGGTGGAACTGATTATTATGGAATTATTTCTGAAGAAAATCCTATTAAAGAAATTCTTAAAGATCCTATATCTATTTCTAACTGTGCTGCTCTTCAAAATATGCGGTTTAATTTAACTGCAAATTATGAATTAATTAATGATATTGATTGTTCTGATACTATTAATTGGAATAATGGGAAGGGATTTAGTCCTGTTGCAAACGGAACAATTCAACAATCAATTTGTTCTGGAAATGGTTTCATTGGAAATTTTAATGGAAAAGGCCATAAGATTTATAATTTATACATTAATAATTATAGTGGAACCTGTCTGGGATTATTTGGAGATTCAAGAGGCAATATATCTAATGTTGGTCTAATTAATGTTACTATTTTTGCCAATAGCAGTTTAAAATTAATGGCTGGAGGAGTTGTTGCTTCAAATTATGGAAATATAAAAAATTCCTATTCAATCTATAATATTCAGGGAAAAGCTTATGGAGGTTCTGCATTCTTAGGAGGATTAGTTGGAGACAATCATGGAAATATAACAAATTCTTATTCAATTGGTAACCTTAGTGGAGGCACTTATAGTCCTTTCTTTTCTTCTTATATCGGAGGGCTTATTGGACTTGCTTGGCGTGGCTCCAATATTTCAAATTGTTATTCTGTTTCAAGTGTTAATTTATCAAATGGATCCTGGACTTATGCAGGAGGATTGGGGGGACTAGTTGGAAAAGCATATCACTATAATGAGGGATTAGATAAATTTATAGAAAACTCTTTTGCTGTCCCAAGCATAAATATGAATTATACACTTAATGTCGGAGGAATATTAGGTTTGTATACCGTATCTACCTGGATAATCAATAGTTATTGGAATAATAACTCTAATAATCCAGTATTCGGATGCTATTCCAAATATAATGGTGTTATGGAAAATATCAACTGCACTGCAATTCAAAATAACCCTTCATATTTTTATTCTAAAAATAATGAGCCAATGGCTAGATGGAATTTTGAAACTGATTGGCAAGAAAATCCTGGAAGCTATCCTACATTAAAATGAAAAAACCTTACATAAAAAAAATTTATGAAAAGAATGGAAATAATTTCTTTTATGTTGATGGAGCATGGATAAGGGAAAATATTGATGAAGAATTTATTACCTATTCAGACCATTTAAAATTTAAATTTATACCTCCAAGAGAAGTATGGATTGAAGAGGAGTTTAGTAAAAAAGAATGGAAGTATTATGTTAAGTATTTTGTTGCAAAATTAAAATATTTAGGGGAGTGTTATGAATACTGGGAAGCAGTAAGGCTTGCTAATGTTGTTGAACAAAATGCAAGAAATAAAAATCCCACTGTTAAAAAATTAAAAAAACTTCCAAGATATGAACAGGTAAAAGCAATTCATAAAAAGTTACTCAAAAAATACAGCAATGATAAAGTTAAGGTTTGGATGGCTAATGGATTTTTAGTAAGAAGTTTATATTATCTTGATTATTGTGCAGGAGGACATGACAAAGTATATCACTTTGTTCCTCGCGGAGAAATCTGGATTGATGATGCTATTAATCCTAAGGATTTTAAATGCACACTAATTCATGAAGCTCATGAAAGAAGACTCATGGCAAAAGGAATGACCTATGATAAAGCACATCACCGTTCAAGCAGACTTGAATTATCCTGCAGAAAACATCCTAGAAAAATAGACAGAGTTCTAAGAAGAGAATTAAGAAAACAGAAATAAAATAAATAATATTAATAATTTACAACTTCAATTAGTAATATTAATTAAAAAGAAGTAAAAATATAGTGAGTTTGCTACAATGATTAGCTTACTGCAAAAATACCCTTAATAAACAATTATTTATAATAGATATTTGTTACCCCTTTGTAGTTTATACAATAAAAAGATTTATAAATATGCAAAATTTAAGAAAACAATGAAAAAAGCATTATTATTTGGCTTAGTACTGAGTATTTTATTAATTAATTCTATAGCAATTGCTTCTGCTGCATCTTCTATTTATAATAATAGATATCTCGGAGATCCAAATGAACCATCAACCTCTTATTATTCTTATACTGGAAAATCATCTTCTGGATCTGGAGGAGCTAGTTCTTCAACTTATACATCAAGCAGACCTATTACTTTATTCAAAGGACCTTATACTGAACATTATATTTATAAAAGTCAAAATGGAATTCAGATACCTAGTTCTTCTCTTTCAACATCTGGTTATTTTAATAATGGAGGAGGTTATGTACCTTATAGCTACTACGGAGGTTACGGAGGTTATGGAGGTTATGGTGGATACAGAGGTTATAGTGGATATGGTTATTATGGTAGTGGTTATGGTGGATATGGTTGGTTTGGTGGGTATTATGGTGGAAGTTTTGGATATTACTGATAAAGATAGCAATTAAAAACTAATAATTGATTAGGTTTCTTCAAATTATTATTAAAAAAATTATCGCCTTGCAGACAGCTAATTTTTCCAATACTTTATTAGTATCTTCAATATCTATGAGAGTTATGTAATCAGTTCATAATCTATTAAGCATATCATCCATAGCTCAATTACCATTACACTAACAATGAATTTGGAAACTTTTCTTTAACGAAGTTTGAAAAGTTTTTATTTTTCTTCTAAAATCCGGAGTAAATACAAATATTAACAAAGTTTAAAACATAATTATTCTTATTAAATATATGTTAAAAAGAGGGGGAAGTATAAAAGCGCAGGTTACTATTTTTATTGTAGTTGTTGTTTTGATAATTGCAATAGGAGGGGTTGCTCTTATTTTTAAAAATAATATAAATATTCCTGGAATATCAAACCCAAATACAATGTCTCCTGAAATTCAGAGCATTAATTCTATTATTAAAACATGTACAGAACAAAGAGTTATTGATGCAATAAGAATTGTTGGATTGCAGGGAGGTTATGTTAATCTTCCTAGTAATTATCTTAAAACAAATCTTTCGAGTGTTGCCTATGGATATTATAATGGAAAGAATACACTTGCTTCTAAATCAACAATTGAAAAAGAAATTTCTTTATATGTTCAATTTACAATGCCATTTTGCATTGAAAATGAATTTGAAAATTTTAATATAACAAAATCAAAAGCAACAGTGAACACTAAAATCAATGATGATTCTATTATTGTTTCTTCAAAAATGCCGATTTCTGCTACAAAAGAAGATAAAATATTTACATTAAATAATAATTATGAATTTGAAGTACCTGTTAGACTTGGAAATATGATTAATGTTGCAAATGAAATTGTAAAAAAAGAAATTGAAGATCCAAAACATATTGATTTAACATATTTAGCTGGAATTGACTACTATGTGCTGACTTCTCCTGAAAAAGAGAATAATCTTATTTATATTCTAACTGATGATAAAATAAAACTCGATGATATTCCCTACAGCTTTATGTTTGCAAATAAAATTGGAGCAATCATATGAAAACAAAAAAGATTCTTTTTATCTTAATTATTAATATATTTATTAGTATTCTATTATGTAGTCTTATACTGGCAGATGTTAGTATTGAAGTACAAAAAAAGAATCCTGATGGAAGTCCAGTACTAATTAATGACCTTAGCTCACAAACAAAAGCAAATATTAATTCAATTATTGATTATGCAAAAACAAGCTATTCTCAAGGGCGGATAATTGTTGATGAAAACGAAGTAACAACTTTAAGTAACAATGGAAAAATTGTTCTTTCAATACCTAAGGGTATTAAATTGGAAAATAAAAATAGTGTTTTGACAGTTACTGGAAAAATTGTGCCTATAATTAATTATCCTGAAAGGCCTGATATAAAAACTATTCCTAAACTTTCAATAGGAGAACTTGAATTAAATAGTGAAAAAGAAATTTCTTTAAATTTTAAAGAAAATATTGAATCAGGTATTCAAACTATTTCCTTTAACGGAGATAAAATAAATCTTCAGGATTCTGCAGTAATTAAATCAAATACATTTGAATTTGGATTAGGTGGATTTGGTGTTAATGGAGATGTTAAAGAAGGAACCATTGTCATAGACTCAAAAAATAAGAAAATTAATTCAATTGATGTTAAGTTTAAAGAAGGAACTGATGGTACAATTAGAGTAGCTAAAGAAAGATCAGGCAACTTAAATACAAAAAATAATATCAATGAAGTTTTTTCTAAATTTAATGAATATAACAATCTAAAAGAAGCTTCTTTTAAATTAAATAAGGGAGAAACTGATTATGCGTCTTTAACTTCATCAAAAGGAGGATCATATTCTTTTAATTACAAAGGGAAATCATTTATATTCAAAGCTGAAAAAAATGGCCATATTGTTTTTAATCCTCTTGAAGGAAAAATTTCTGGAGAAAATAGTGAACTAGCATTTGAAGGTGGAAAAAATATTAATTCATTTAAAGGATTTAGCGGAGTTATTGATGAAAATGGAAATATAAAAAATATTGATTTAAAAGAAGGGGGGTGGTATTCTGATTCTACAAATAGAAAATACTCTTCTACTAAAGGGGATTTAAAATTATTTTTTAATGGAGAAGCAATAAAAGGAATTGAGGGGAATGTAGTTTCTTTTGATAAAGATGAAAAAGTATATTTAAAGGGGTTTGTAAAAACAACAGGTTATCCTGAATATGAAGGAAAAAGTGATAATGCATATACTGAATTTAATCCAAAATTTAAAAAAGAAGATGGAACTATCCCTTTTTTTGATGTTAAAGAAGGAAATGCTGATTTAAACAATGGAAAACATAAAATAATTATAGAAAATGGAAAAGCAAAACTTGAATTAAACAAAGGACTTTTTAATGTTTATGATCAAAATCCAATTTCCTATGGATTTGCAATTTATAATAATGGAGAAAAGATTGAAGGATATTTAGATGAGGGTAAAAAAGAATATAATCTTATTGTATATAATAAAAATGGGGAGAAAACCATTAGATCAATGGAGTCTTCTAAATGGAGTAATGAACTCGGCACTAAAAAACTTAATTCTCAAAAAGAAAAAGAAACAATATCAACTATTGGGGCCATAGATAAAAGAGTTATTGAATTAAAAAATGAACTTAATGGGAAAACTTCTAAAGAATTAGATAGCTTGGAACTCTATAAAATTTATCTTGAAAAACAATTAAGAGATATTTATGGAGAACCTAGGGATGAGGTTGTAGTAGAACTTAAAAAATATTTAGAAAATGAAAGAAATCTAGAATCTAAGGCAAATGCTCAGTTAATGCTAGGAGAAATGTTAAATCAAAAAATAATTGCAAGCACTCCTCCGAAAGAAATTGCATATCTTTTTCCAGAAGTATTTTCTTCAGGACCTGTTGCATCTGTTAGTTATAAAGAAGGTCTTTATTTTAGAACAGATAGAAATGGAAATATAATAGGTTATTCTCCTGATGGAACTAATTATGTTGGAACTGATTATGATCCTGCTAATTTTCCTTCTGGTAAAATAAGTTATGATAGTATTTCAGTTATTAATGAGCTTAAACAAAAAGGTTGGACTGTTGATTCTTTACTTCAAGATAGAATTGTTGATAAGGGACTTGCAAAAGACTCTTATGAATATAAACAAATAGAAACTTCTGCAAAAGAAACAAGAGATTTGCTTTCTGCTGCAAAAGAATATTTTCAAAAAAATAGTGATAGTAAAAGTGCTGGAATGGCTGATATTTATATTGCACAAAGCTATCAAAGCACAGATAGTTCTAGTACTTTAAATGAATTTGAAAGAATAATTAGAGAAAACACAGATAGTTCTATTAAATCAGAAGCAACAAGACTAATGGCTCTTTCTAATTTTGAAGTATCTCCTAGCAATAATGCTGGACTAGTGATGCAACAACTTAGACAAGCTATTTTACTTGATCCTAATAATAAACAAGCTCTTTATGATTTAGATAAAATAAGTAGCTCATTTTTAGATTCAAGAATAAAAGCAGGTTATGCAGAACCTGAAAAAATAATTTCAGATGTTTTTGCAAAAATTGGAGAAGGTTCTACTAATCCATATGCTGAAAAATTAAAAGATGGAGTTTTTCATCCTGTAAGAGCAATTTATTCTCAAGCAACAGGAACAGAAGAATTAGTATCAACTGTCAAGTCAAGACTTGATGAAAATGATCGTACTTTACTTGGTGCACAGGGCATAAGAGTTCTTACAAAAAACAGTTATGATGTTTCAAACTATCTAACTTCTTCTGAAGAAAATAAATTTGAAACAATTTCTAGATTAAATGGACTTGATAGTGTAATTTCTACAGACAAAATAAAAGATTATATGACAAGATCTGGATTTGATTTTAATGCTGAAGATATTAATTCACAATCAAAAAAACTTTTTGATTTAATTGCAAAAGAAGAAGGAGATAGTAAAGCAAATCTATATTTTAATAATTTTAATCGTGCAACAACCATAATGGGGGCTATAAGAGAATCTGTTCAAAAAGATCCTGCACTTTATTTAATCGCAACTAATGGTGAAGAAATAAAAGGAATAACTTATACTGGTGAAGAAAAAGATTTTGATAGTGCATTTACAAGAGACAGGGTTGGAAAATCTATTGATAGAACCTGGGGAGATACTGCAATAAGCATTGGAGATTTTGGAGTTAGTAGTATTGCTCTTACTGGTGCAGGGGGTTATATTGGAAGGGGAATTGGTGCTGCTGCAGAATTTATTCCTGGATTAAGTAAAGTTGTAGAAGGTGCTAATGTAATTATTAATCCTGGACAGCTTATTGCTGCAAAAACTCTTTCACAGGAAGCTGGTTTTATATCAAGAATTACTGTTTCTGCTCCTTTTGATATTATTTCTCAAACAGGAATTATTACAACAAGCAATATTGCATTAGGTCCTTTAGGGGGAACTGTTAGTGAGATCCTTACTTTTATGAATCCTGCTGCTGGACTTGAAAGAAAAATTGGAAAAGAAATAGGGATACTAAGAGCAGGAACAGAAGAAATCATAGAATCAAGAGTATCAAAAGAAGCTTTAAAAAATGCTGAAAAAATTGGATTTACAAAAGTATCAGAAAGTGTTTATGCAGGAGTTGATTCTTCTGGAAGAAATTTTGTTGTTTATGCAGGAGAAAATATTCCAAGGGAACTTAAAGAAATTGGATTTAGTAGAATTACAAGTCAAGAGGCTGAAGAAAGAATAGGACAAATTATTGAAGAAAATTCTAGGAGAAATATAGAAACAGTTAGTGAACAAGCTCTTGATACACAAAGTGAACTTGCCATAAGAAATATTGGTAGAGGAAGTTTGGGAGAATCTGAAATAATTAAAAATTTTGGTGAAATAAATCCAAAATATTATTTTGATCTAGGGGAAAAATCAAAAGATTTAGTTCCAGGTATAAGTCAATCAGGAATGAGAGAAACAATTAATGTTGATGGAATTCCAAATGGATTAAAGCAAACAATAAATGATAAGTTTGATTCTACAATTGGAAGTTTAGGACCTGATGCTAGTTATAATGATTATTTGAAACAGGCAGTGTTATTTTCAAAAGAAATGAAAGAATCGCTTCCTTTTTTAGGTTATGAAAATATATATGAAGCAAGAGCTGAAATTGCAGATCAAAGAACTTTATTTTATGAATATTTAAAAAAATTAGAAAATGGTGATGTAAAACTAAGTGGACTCATTAAAACAAATGATCTTGATTGTAATGGTCAAGCACTTACAATGTATTTAGCACTTGGAGGAGAAAAAAGTGGATTTAATCTTTATGGTGGTATTAGTAGTACTGGAGAAGATAGAGTTCATTCATTTCTTGCAAAACAAATTGAAATAAATGGGGAGAAAAATATGCTTATAATAGATCCAACAGAACTTGATTTATATGTTAATGCAGTTGGAATAAATCCAGGTTATCTTAGGTCTCATAGTTTAGTTGTAGCAGAAGAAGAATTTAAGAGAATTGGTTATAATATGCATGATTTAAGTACTGGAGTTGGAAGTATTGATGTAATTGCTGAAAATAATTTAAAAGAAAGAACAATAGGTATTGAGAACGGAGCTAAAACAGTTAGTGAATTTACTCAGGGAGATTTAATGGTTTATCCTCCGACTTGTTTTGTTGCAGGAACTATGATTTTAATGTTTGATGGATCAAGTAAACCCATAGAAAAAATAAAAATAGGAGATTTTGTTAAATCATATAATTATGATTTTAATGAAATTAATTCAAAGGTATTAGAATTAGAATCTCCAATAAGGGATGGGTATTATAATATTAATTTTGATGATGGCTCTAATTTAAGTATAACTGATGAACATCCTATTTATATTATAAAAAATAATTATTCTGGATGGGCTTCTATAAACCCTAAAAAAACTCAAAAATATTACTATTCATTTTTTGGTCTTGAAAAAATTGAAATTGGAGATTATGCCCTTCAAATTAAAAATAAAACAATAAAAATAAATGGAATTAATTTTATTAACCAAACAATAAAAACTTATAATCTTAAGCATATTAATAGCAGCCATACCTTTTTTGCTAATTCTTTTTTAGTTCATAACAAAGCATTATCTGCTACTCAAGAAAAGATTCTTAGCACACAACCTATTGATACAGTAAACACTATTGTAAATCCAGGAGTTATGTATTCAGATGAGATGGTGAGTGTTCAAAGGGACTTTACAAAATTAACTCCTGAAGCAAAGGTTGAATTAATGGATCGTATTGGTTTTATAGATAATGAAGAATATTTAGATTTACTTTCTGAACTCCTTCATCCTAATTCAGATACTTATTTAAAAGTTAGAAAATTTGAAGACCAACTTTTTGCAAGTAAAACCATATGGAATGATCCTGCTTATAGAATAGGTGTTAGTGAAGAAATATTTAGATATGTTCAAAATCCCAATAATATGGAAATGCTTGTTACTCCAATGACTAATAAAAATTTTAATAATTTCATTAAAACTGCAAATATAGAACCACAATTAGCAACTCCAGAAAGCATTACTAAACAAGTTGATACTGTTCTTAGAAGTGATATGAAAACTGAGTTTAATGTTAATTATTATGTTAGTAGCCCTGAAGAAGCTGAAAAAGTTGGAAGAGAACTTTTAAATAAATACATAGTTGAGCCCTATGGAAGTAATAGTTTAGATATGGCTGCTTCTCATTATAGTTTAGAGTTAAAAAATCCTGATCTGCCTAATTCTTATGTAGGCAGAATAAGAAGAGATGTTCAGGGGGATTATCAACAATTTACATTAAAAGATGGAACAACAAGACAGATGCAATTACCCCCTCATATAAATGTTGAAATTCCTAGGGCAAGAGTTATAAAGGGAGATGGAACTTTTACAGAAGCAGACATAACAATACATGTATTTTACAAACCAATTTAATAAATTATAACAATTATATTTTTTTTCTCAACCATTTATAAAAATAAAAAAATAAATCTTGAACATCCCCTTTATTGAGAAATAATAATTCTAAAGATTTTATTGTTCCTGCTTTAATTTCCTCTTGATTTTGGTTAACTAAACTTTGCAGACTTTTTCTAACTATTTCTTCAATTGAATCAGGAGTTACCGGTATAGGTCCTTTAGAAAGTAAAGGTATTGCTAACTCAAAATGTCCATCTCTTAAATAAGAAGTTTTAGGATCATAGCCAAAATATTCTGTTTTTTCTTCAGGAATTTCTGGATTTTGAAAATTTAAATTAAAAGGATTATTATCAAATCTTTCTATAGAATATCTTATAAGACCATTAGAAGGTATTGTTATAGTATCTGTCACAAACCTAGGATTAAAACTTAAAATCTCTTTAGGATCTGTATTTCTATATATAGGGGATTTTTTTAAAATGACTCTTTCTTCATAAACATTTTCAAAAACTTGTTTTATTGCCTTAATTTCTTCTTGATTTGGTTGATCGTGAGATATTGCTTCTTGAAACAATCTTAAAAATTGTCTTGTTTTTCTTGCCCCATATTGTTTTTGGGCTGTTAAAGATTTAAGATTATATTTATCTAAACTTAATTCTCTTAGATAATGAACTTCAACTTGCTGATCATCAGTATTAGTACCAAGAACTCTTGAATAAGAATGGGCTAATCCGGTTCTTGATGAAATCCATAGGGGAGGAAAATCTTTTGATTGATCTTTTTCAGGTACTGACTCTGCTAAACTTTCAGCTAAAATTTCTAAGTCAGTTTTATAATTTCTTTCTGTAGATGGGAGATTCATTGAAAACATTTTTAACTAATACTTACAAGAGGTTTAAATTGAGCAACTTCAGATACATAGGGTTTTATTAAAGGAAAAATCTCTTCAAGATTTCTATAGCAAAGAGTATGTTCTGATGGAGAATTTGAATTTTTCTTGGAGGGTAGATATACTTCTCCATTTAAATTTTCTGGTTCAAAATTAAATTCTTTTGATTCACTTCTTGATAATTTTCTCCCTGTTCCATGGGACATTGAATATTCAATATCTGCTATTTGGGGAAGGGCTCTAACTAAAACGGCAGTTCCTAGATATGTAGAAGGAATAATTGCAAGTTCTCCTGGATTAATTCTTACTGCTCCTTTCCTATAAACAACTTGATTATTTTCTCTTGAAACTTGATTATGAACAGAGTCTAATACGATTTCCAGTTTAGCTCCTGATAATCTTTCAACAAGATGAGTAAGTTCTTTTCTGTTTTTTCTTGAAAAATCAATTGCATTATTATGTGCTTTAAAATATTCATCTCCCCTATACCCTGCTTCAAAAACTCTTTTACCTTCTAATCTGCTTCCAGTATGAATCAAAACAAATAAGTCTTTGTCTTGAAAATCGGTTGAATCAGATGATGTAGGCCGATATAAATTTAAAAAATGATTTCCCCCACCTAGACTTCCTAAATTTGTTTTTTTAATTCTTAACTCTTGGTAGATTCTATCAGCTAGTTCTCTTAAGTCCATATTTATGGGACTCACAAATTTAGTCAACATCATACCGCAACCAATATCTGGGCCAATAAATCCTGGATTAATAACATGTTCATTTCCAAATATTGCTACAGATCCTGTTGGAATAAGCCCCTTACCAGGACAATAGTCTGGAAGAACAACTAATTTCTTCATACCTTGAGTATAAAAATTATATTCTAATCTGTTTCCAGACAAGTTGATAATCTTAGGTTTTTTTGTCATTTTTAGGAAACTTTTAATTGTCATTTATTATTTGATTTATTATTTTTTGAGAGTATGAAAATCTGCTTCTTGTTGAATTAACAACATCAAATAATTTTTTTGCTTTTTCTTTTAATAGTTCATGATCTTCTAATTGAGATTTCCATTGTTCTGGAATTTGTGAATAACCATATTGTAAACCTGCTAATGAACCTGTAATGGCTGCCCTTGAATCAGCATCTCCAAATCCATTTGCAGCAAATAAAACAGAATTTCTAAAATTATTTGCTCTTAAAACAGAATAAATTGCAGAATAAACAATATCTTCAACAAAACCAGAATCTCCTATGGTCTCTATAGCACTTGTTGGATCAATTGAACGATTCTGAGATAGATCTAATACTTGTTCTAATTTTTTTCTATATTTTTTATTTAAAAAATTATCTTCGTCCACTATCTGAAAAGTTACTGCTTCAGATGATTTTCCTTGAGCCATTTCCTGAATATAATAATTAACTAAACTTCCCATTCTTGCAACATCTTTATGAGCATGGGTTACACCTAAAATCCTTTTTTCATTTCCAGAGGTTAGTTTAACTTCATAGGGAACTAATGCAGAGTATAAACAATAGGGAATTAATCTTGCTAAAGCAAGTGAGCCACAGGCATTTTGATGATCAATTCCTGATTTTTCTGGAGGAACTCTTTTTTTCAAATTTTGAATTGCCTGTTCTGTTGTTCTTCCAATTGAACGAGGATTTGCTGAATACCACTGTATTAATCTTTTTCCAATATTATCTAAATCAATTGCACCTTGATTTTCAATTAAAGAATCTAATGAAATTATTAAATGTTGAGTATCATCTGTATATTGTCCTGCTTTTAACCCTTTTCTATAGGCAGGTTCAAAATCAGTTACAGGTTTTGGAATTTTTGCAAATTCTACAGGAGCTCCTAGTGCATCCCCTATTAAAAAACCAACAACACTTCCCATTAATCTATCTAATTCTTTATTTTTCATTGTTTTTCTCCTGGAAGTAATTTATAAACTTCTTGTGCAATTAATCTTGCACCTTCTTCATTTGGATGAAGAGCATCAAAAAAATGCTCATCCTTTAAAACAGAACAAATATCTGCTAAAGGAATATTTCTAGTAGCACAATATTCACTTAGTTTTTGATTATGATAATCTCTTTTTTGTTTTGCTTGTTCTATAAATTTTATTGAAAATGGATTATCTAAAGTAGCAACAATATTGGGAACATTAATCAATATTGGTTTTGTTGATTTTGATTTAGCTATTTCATTAATCATTTGATTATAATTAGTTATTATTCTTTGACTTGTTAATTCAAGATTATGACCTTCACCCAAATCATTTGTTCCAAATCCTAAAATAACATATTCTGGATTTGGAAATCTTTGCATTGCTCTTGTTAAACATTCTAAACCTTCTCTACTATAAAGTCCGGGCATTCCATAATCTCTAACATTAAATCTTTCTCCAACTAATTCTTGAAGAAATTGAGGATATGTTGGAATTCTAACAATAGAACTATTCCAACCAGTTATGCTATCTCCTACACAAACTATTTTAGGATTAAAATTTGTCATTGTATTCTAAATTCTAATAAGTTTGAAGTTTGTGCTTCAACTGTTAATTTATTATCTATAGCTTTTGTGTTTAATAACTGCCAGTGAATTAAAGGATTAAAAAATACTGCCTGAGCAGGATCAGCTACAAAAGTATATGGAGTTACTTTTCTATTTCTAAATTTAGGATCATTTATCTGAAATAAATTTGGATTTAATTTAAATCTTTCTTTTGTCATAACAGATCCACCAAAATCTAAATGACTTGCCCCTTCATTTGCAATAAATTCTTGAACAACTTGAAGATAGGTCAAAGCAGGTTGAACTGATTTTGCAACTAGTGACTTTTTTTTAGTCTGCCTATAAAAAGAATTAAGTGCTGTCCACATTTTAACAATATCAAATTGAGGAATATTTTCTATTACTTTATTCCAATATTCTTTAGGACTTGAAAAAACATCTTGTTGTTTTAATCCTATTACTACTTGATATTTATCTTTAGAATGATCTAATAAAGTTATATTTTCTAAATTATATTGTTCTCTTGAAAGAGGTTGCTCTGGAATATTTGGAAGATAATTTTGTCTAAAGTATTCTAAATCTTTTTCTAAATCTCCTTTTAATAAAAAAGATACTCTTTTGTTTACATCAGATA
>JAGVIM010000252.1 GCA_020056045.1 Nanobdellota archaeon
AGAAACACAAATGCCGTCAATAGTATCATAGCATAAGAACTGAATTGAAACAGTTTCATTTAAAATAACATTCCCTCCTGAATTTTCTATTAAAGAAAAATTTCCAAAATTATTTTTATAGCCATAGGAATATATTGTAAGGTTAAATGTTCCCTTTGGCATTGAGACAAGATTAGAATTTGTTAAGCCTATTGTAAGATTATTATATTGTCTTGATGAAGTGTTTAATAGTTCATAAAAACTAGTTTCATTTCCTTCTGAAATTCTTGTTGAGATTGCAGAAGGCAAACTCCAGTTAAAACTTACATTATGAGCTGTTGTATTTACAATATTAGAAATATCATAACCTAAGTTTCTAACATAAGCTTTTAATGAAATGTTTGCAGGAGTTAAATAAACATAAGTTATTGGATATGTTTCTATATCATTGTAAAGAAGAGGATTTGGAGGAGAAACTATTAAGGTCGATGAAACACTTGCGGTTCTATTTGCATTTATCGTATTGTTTATAGAAGAAGTTATTGTTATTGTTGGAGTTTCTGTAAAAGCAGATGTTGTAGATGGGAAAGATGCATTTATGCTGAAAGTTTGATTTGAGGAGGCATTTACTATTATTGGGCTTGTGTATTGAAATGCTCTATTTCCACTTACCCAATTACTCGAGTCTGCCAATAAATTTGTGTAAGTTGAACTAAAACCTATATAACCTATTGTAAAACTAATACTGCAATTATTATTTGAATAAGCAACATCTCCTGTATTAATTAAAGTTATATTTCCTATAAACTTATCTTCATAAAAACCAACAACTTCTTCCAATGAACTTGGAGAAACACTCCATGTGCAATCCCAAAAACTTTGGAGAGTATAATTGCTACTTGTTGCTGAATCTCCTGTTGTATCATTTGCTATAATTCTGAAAGTTATGTTGTCTTGATAAGGGGGCAATGCAAAGCTTGTATTAACGATAGTGTAATAACCTTTAGAAGTTATATTTATCATTGAAACATTATTCCATATAGAAGAAGTTGAATTCTTCCATTGCAACAGAGCTGAATCAAAGTTATTGTCTGTATAAGAAATATTTGCATTTACAACTATATTGACTAGAGGGTCTAATTCATCAGTTGAATTAGGAGTATATGAAACAGAAATAAAACTCGGAGCAGTATTTCCTTTTATAATTCTTGTTTCAGTTTGATTTGAATTTCCAACATAATCTGAAACAGAAACAGAATAAGTATAACTTTGCCCTACAACTAATCCTGATTGAGTGTAGGTGAATATCCAGTTTCCACTGCCTAAATTATGCAAACTTTCATTACTTGAATTAAATGAGGTTAAAGCTCCATTCCAGTTCAATGTTAAATTGGCAAGATTATTTTCAATTATTGAAACATTAATCACAAAACTTCCTGAAGCACCTGAATTGTTTTCAGGAGTAGGTAAAGTGAAATTAATCAATGGGTAAGTTACATCAAGATAAGTATAATCAGTCGTAACATTAAACAAATAAGGAGTATAATTTAGGTTTTTTGTAAAAAATGTTGCTTTATACTGAAAATAAGTAGCATTAGCTAAAGAAGCAAGAGAAGTATAATTTGCATTAGTATAAACTGCAGACCAGTTTGCATCAGAGCAGTTTGCAAGAGAACAAACCCTCATTTGTAAAGTCAAGTTCAAAGCTCCAGTTATATTAGTATTTCCAGTATCAGCTAATATGCCATATACTGCATTTCCAGTAGTATAATTAAGATCAGCAAAAACTAAATTTATATTAAATATCAAAACTAAAATGCCAAATACCAACAATCCCTTATTTTTTAATAAATTAGACAACATTTTTAAAATACTCCTCATATAAACTTTTTTTTAGATTATGAGAATTGCCATGGTCCATATAGGATTCCCATGAATTAAATGACTCCATTAATTTGTTAAAATCCCTGTCTCCATAATCATATTTTTTCATTTTTCCTTTTACGTTTTTTAGAAATCTTTTAACAGTGCTTTTTCTTACTAATCTATGATTATCATAAATTTTGTATCCAAGAAAATCAACCCCTAATTCAACTGGGAAAATATTTGCCTTTTTATGACCGGCAGATTGAAGCGGTAATTTTGACTCATCCGGAAGCGGATCACTATACTGGTTTGATACCGG
>JAGVIM010000067.1 GCA_020056045.1 Nanobdellota archaeon
ATAATAATAATAAGGAATAAACGCCCAACCAAAATCAGAACTTAAATTTGGTTTAATATAATATCCTCCCTGAATACCTATTCTTTTCATTGCTTCTCTTGAATTTTCCTTACTACAGTCTATAATAGAACTCTTCAGACTTCCCAGTTCGGTTTTAGGAAAACCATTATTACTATTAGAATTTTTAGTAATAAAAATAAATCCTGCAACTATTGCAATTAAAATAACAGCCAATATAACGAAGACCGTAACCTGTGACTTATCATTAAGACCTCTCTTTTTCATAGATAAAATAAAAGAAATAACTATTTAAATATTCTTAAAACCAATTTTTAATAAAGATAGAAAAAATAGTAACTATAAAGCCATTTTCTTCATTTTTTATTTTGTAAGAATGTTTCTCATCGCTGATGAACCTCAACCCCTAATTTTCTATACAATACATTACTGATATTAGTAGTACATCGGCTGGACTTGTCCCAACGATGTTTTTATTTTCAAGGAATTTGACTTTATAGTTACAGAAAATATAACTAAATAATGTAACTACTCATTAGATATAACAAAAACAAAAGATTTATAAATTGATTTAACCTACATAAATTGACTAAAATGAGCTTAACAAATAAACTTTATGATATTGGAAGAAAAGCCCTAGTTGGAGGAACAGCTGCAACTTTTGCTTTAATGCCTAGTTATTCTGATGCAAGACCAAGAATAAGAAATCATACTCCTCAAACAATTGAAAGAACTGTTGAACAAACTCCTGCTCAACAAATGCAGCAAACTCAAAAAATAACAGATTATTCTTATCAAGAAATTAAGGATGTTATTGGAGATTATTTAATAGAAAAAGAAGAAACTTTTAAACAAAACATAAATGCCTCAACACCCTTAGATAGAAATAGAATATACCAAGTCTTTTCAAAACCCAAAGAAGTATGTGAAAAACTATCTCCAGAAGAACAAAAAAAATATAATGAATTTAATCCAAATAATCTTTCAGATAAAAAAAAGAAATTATATAGTGAAAACTTTCCCATAAGATTTGATTTCAAAAAACAAGGAACTCCCTATGCAGGAGAAAAATACAATCCAATTAAGCTAATGTTATTCTTAACAGAAGAACATCTCAATAAATAAGTTAATTTAATTCTTAAAACATATCTACTTAAATTTCTAAAGTGAAATCTTTCCAGACATTTGTCAAAGAAATATTTCTTAAATTTTGTAAGTGTAATTATCAAAAATATATATAATGATATGCAAAAAATATAGATGATATGTAAAATCGCTTAAATTAACTTCCCATATATTAAATAATAACTTAAATCAATAACTTTAATTTTATAACTATCTTCTTCTACCGAAAAGACCTGCTCTTGGTTCTTTATATTGCTTACCCTCTCTCAATGCTTCCAAATAAGTCTGATAGCTAGAAGGAGGATTTAAAGCAACATTATCAGTAAGTCCTACAACAAAATCAGGACTAACTTTATATGTTTTTTTAAATGAATTTCCATTTATAATAACATCTTTATTTGCCTTATCAAAAATAACAGCAGAACCTTCTGGTTGGCTAGCTACAAATTCACGAAGCTTTGCAACATCCCCATTAGAATTATAATTTCCATTTTGATCATAATAAGCATTAAAAAGAGCTATTCCATCTTTTTGTTCTTGACCCAAAGCTTTTGCAACAGTTGATCCAACTCCAACTTTTGCTTTAAATTGTTCCCAACCACCTGCTTTAGCTTTTTCTTCAGAAAGACCTTGTGCAATTCCATCAACTAACTGATCTCCAAGCTGTGCAGGATATATATAACGACCAAGAACTTGATAAGGCTGAAAAGTAACTTTCAAAGTAGGATCATCTAAAAGAGCTTTTTTATAATCTTCAAAATTTGAATAATATTTTTGTTTATCTTTTTCTTTTCCATCTACATAAATACCCATTCCATTTTGCACAAACCTGCCTCTTTTTGTCCCAACTAAATTTTCAGCGCCATTAATAACAGCTCTTAATTCAGGGTCAAATAAATAAAATCCACCTTCATCAGAAACACCAAGCATACGAGCATTTTTTACATCATTTCCATTAATAATCAACATCCCATTAGAAGTTTGTCCTGCACTACCCTGAACACCATTAAAACTTAATTTACCATTTTTTTCACTTGCAAGAAAATCCCCACTTCTTGCATACAAAAGTTCCCCTTTCATATATATCTGACCTATTTGATCTTTTGAATCAGTTACATCAACAAAAGCAAACTTTTTTCCACCCATTTCAATAAAAACCTTGTTATTCTGCATATCTGCTTTTATAAAATCTCCATTATCTTTAGGACCATTTGAACCAGTAAGACCTCTAAAAAGAGAAACTCCCCATTCAGCAGTAGTTTCAGCAGCAGAAGATTCCTTAAAAAAATTACCCATTAATTTAGTAAAACTATCTCTAGAAGAATAAAAATTTATTCCATCAACAGTAGGATTTATATTTTTCCCCTCAAAATAACCTCCACTATTAATTTTTAATATTCCTACTTCATCTTTTTCAACATTATAAGGTGCTCTAGAATTTCCATTAAAATAAAATTGACCAAAAACAACTTCCCTGTTATTTATAACTTTACTAAACTGCGAACCTTTTTCAAGTTTAAGTTCATTATTAACAAATTCTGCTTTTCCTTTTCCATTCCATATAAAATTATCATACTTTTTATCTTTTGTTGAAAGAAGAGTTCTATCTTCTGGTCTAAAATATCCTTGATCATGACTAAACTGACTTCCATCTTTAAATCCATAAATAATCTTATTATCTTTAAACTCAAGAGAATTAAGATCTTTAAGACTATTAAGTCTTGTAAAATCTAAAAAAGCCCCTCCATTAAATCCAAAAACACCACCCTCGCCCCAAACCAAACCCTTTGAATCAATTCCCCTAATATTAATATTTAATCCAAGTTTTTTTGCATAATCATTTATAAAACCTACTTTTTGACTAAGAGTTGTTGCAGGATCATCCCAAGCTTTTTGTTTCATTTCAGAACTAAGTGCCTGAAATTTATTTAAATCATTAATCCAACTATCTACTTTCTTATCATCAAAAGTTGAATTCTCAGCAGCAATTACAGAATTAACAAATATAAAAACAAGAACAAAAGCTAATAACAACATTATTAAATTTTTATGATTATTAAAACTCTTAAAATTCCTATTTTCAACCACTTCTCTTTTCATCCTAATCTCAATAAAATAAACTATTTAAATATTACTTGATAAAAAAGAATTACCCTATATTTTTTATCCCCCTAATTTTCTCTCAAGCATTTTTAATTCTGATTTTAACATAAAGTATTTTACAACAAGTAAAACAACAGTATTCAATAAAATTAATACAAAAACAAGTCCAAAAAACAAAACAAACTTCCATATTTCTCCATAGGATTTTGCTTTTTCATAGCAAGGAGCACAGCTTCCTCCACAATCAACACTTGTTTCATCATAATCCTTTATACTATTATAACAATAAGGACAATAAGCTCCCTTATCTAAAATAAACTGTATATTTAATTTCTTTTTTATTCCTCCCTCAAATTGCAATCTTGAAATTAATTCATTATTTTCATCTAAAACTTGTAAAGAATCTTGGAAACAATCATTACTTCTTTTCAAAGTAACTTTAACTTTTGTATTACAAGATCTATTTTGAATAATAACCTCTTTTGTTTTAATATTTGTACATTCTCTTGTTTGTTCTCCTTTAAAAAATACCTTATTTTCAAGAATATCTGTTAACCCATATTTAGCCCTACATTCTGTCCAATTAGTACAAGAAATTCCCCTATTAATAGTATCATTTTCATATTCAAAAATAATATCTACTTGTCCTCCCTCATCTCCTTCTCCATCTGCATTTCCATGCCCCTTTTCACCAGTATCCTTTCCTCCCGTACTTCCTCCCCCACCTCCACCAGAACCTCCACCAGTATTTCCACCATCATCAGAAGGAGTTTCTGTTATCCTTAATAAAAATGAAGTACAAGTTGTTTGATTAATACTGCTTGTATTTTGCCCACATAAACTAATATTTTCATGAGGATTTCTAAGTCCCTTGTCAATTGCACAAACACTAACTGTATAATCTCCCCTTATGCTTGCATTTGTTGTAAAATTAATTACACCAGTTCTTGAAATGTTTGTAAGAGCAGTAAAGTTACCATTAGAATCCATAAAACTAATATTCAATGTCAAATTTCCAGAACTCTGATTTCCATTTTCTGTATCATTAATAAGAACAGCATGATAAAACCCCCCACCTTCAACAATTGTTTGAGTACCTATACTTTCAACAGCAGGAGCATTATTTATTTCAATAACAGTAATATTTATTGTAGTTATATTTGTATTAACTTCATCCATTACACTTATTGTTTCATTATAAGTCTTAGACCTTCCATTTACTCCACCAGCATTTGCTTTAGAAAGTATTCCAGAATAAACTTCATACTGATTTGTAGTAGTATTTACATTATTATACAACCTAATATAAAATGGATTTTGAGGCGAAATTGTTGATTCAGGAATATCCCAATCAACATCATTTACATTAAATATAATCTGAGGTAAAGCACTTCCCTCACAAACATATGTTTGATTAGCAAGCGTAGTCATATCAAACATAGGAACAGAAGTATCATTTAAAGTAAATACATCATCAAAATAATTTCCTCCATGAGAAGTTACATTATAAAAATGCATATCATTATCAGTAATATTTGATGCATTTATCAAATAAACACTATTATAATTAACAGA
>JAGVIM010000198.1 GCA_020056045.1 Nanobdellota archaeon
ATAATTGCTCTTGCTTTATTTGTTCTAGAATCTCTATCCATAGATTCAACAAATTTTTCATTTTCATCTAATAATTGTTCTAAACCTTTAATTCTATCTTCAAAACTTAAATGAGTTTCATTTTCAAATTCAATATCTTCATGCACTCCTGTTCCATAGCTATCAAAGACTTTTTCATCAATATATCCAATTAATCCTTTTGTTGAACTAGCATAATCTAATAAACCATTAAAAGAATCAGGAGTTTGATTCTTTAAATCATTAGAAATAGATAGCATATTATCTTCTAAATCTTTCAAAACTCTAGGATCTGAAATACTAGCCTTCAAAAAATTAATACCTAAACGAACTTCATCACTTGTTTTTTCAGCATCAAAAGAACTTTTTCTATATTGACTTATTTCCTTATCTAAATTATCATCATTTAGTAATTCTAAAAGTCCTGCTCTTTGTTCTTCTGCAATTATTATTGGTTGTGTATATTTTGAAGAATTTTCTACATCAATGCCATATAAATGCATCATTTGAACATGTCTAGGTAGTTTTCCCAATTCTTCAACACTAATTTGTGGAGATGTGTAAAGTCCAACCATAACTCTTCCATCTTTTCTTCTTATTGATTTAAGTACTGCAGGTTCATCAGAATCATTAGGTGTATTAAGTCTAAATTGATTAGGATTATCAGAACAACGACCAATAGAAACAGGTACAGCTGCAATATATCCTTTATCATAATCTTCTTCTGGATGAAAACTTCCTTTAGCTATTTCTTCTCCACCAAAATTTCCTTTTCCATCTTCAATAATTAAATCTACTTTTGTAGATTGTTCTTGTTGTGTAGGTTGTTGTATTTGCTGAGATGATTCTTCTTGTATTTCCTGAGGCAGTTCTTGTTTAGCTCTTGCTCTAGAAGTTGCACGAGTATTTCCACCCAAAATAATTCTTTCTTCTTTCTTTTTCTTTTTTCCATTGCCATTTCTAAACTTTTTTGGTCTAATTGCATATTCATCTAAATTTCCTTCATGAATTGGAATAACTTCATATTGTTTTCCTTCTTCTACTTCTACAATCTTTCTAAAATCTAATTTACCAGAATCATAATAATCTTTAAACTTATAAAATAAATTTGTTCTTATATAAGGAGAAGCAAATATTACTCTATCTGATTCTGGATCATTAAGATAACCCATAAGTTGTCTTTCAATATCTTCTACAGCTTCATCTTCCATTTTAAGTTCAACAAAAGTTCTTTGTTTGCTTAAATCATCAGCAAAAATATCAGGAAATCCAGAAGCTGCTTCTTTTTGTCTTTCAACAAAACTTAAACCAGGCTCTAAAAGACTAAGATTATCTCTATTTGAAAGAAAATCTTCTAAATGTATTTCTTTAGGATTTCTTTTTTTCCTAATTTTAACATGATCTGCATGATCTACTAAAGATTCATAACTATATCTTTCTAATACAGAAGCTACATCTCTTAACCCATATTTTTCTGCTAGATTCATAAGTTCTTTTAAATCTGTTATATCTCTTTTATTAGAACCAATCATCTTTAGAACTTCTTCTTCTAATCTTTTTCTAATAGTTTCTCTAACAAGTTGAGAAGCATCTAATGCATTTTCATTTTTTATTTGGCTTTTTATTTCTTCTAATACTTGCTCAGTCATTTTAATTTCTTCCCCCTAATGTTTTTTCCCATAATTTTTTATTTTTTTCTTGAATAAGTTTATCACCTGGATTAATATAACCGGTTCTTAAATAATAATCAATAATTGTTTCAATAATATCACTAGAAGTATATTTTTCACCAACATCTAGCCCATATTCTTTTAGTATCTCTTTATCTACATCTTTAAACTGATCTTCAAAAACACAACTAGGTTCAAAAAATACACATTCTGTTCCTCCAGCTGCTAAACATAGGGAGTCAAGACCCTTGACTACTTCAATGGGATGAGTTGGATCATTAACAAGTGTATCAAGTAGATTTTTATAGTAATCACAAAATTCATCTCCATAAACCATCCTAATCATTTCATCTTCAGATACAGAATAGGGATTTACATTTTTTAATTGTGGAAGATGCTTTTTTGCATTTGATATATTACCCATTAATACTTGCCTTCTAGTTTCTTCAGGAATATGTTCACTAAGATAATCCCATGCCAGAGATGATATGTGGTGCCCTCTTAAAAATATTTTATCCAAAGGCATTATTCTCTTCCTCCTAAATTTATTTTTTTAACATAAACTTGTTTTTCAGCATCATATCTAAATCCTTCTCTTTTTGCACTTACATCATAAAATAATTTTACATTTAATGAATTTAATGAAATTAGATTTGAAACATTTTTCCATTTATTTCTTTCAGCAGGAAGAACATAAACTTGTGGAACATTGTTTTTTACAGCCCAATTTGTTGCAATTCTTATTAATGCTCTTGGCCATTTAATAGGAGAAAGCTGTTTTTGCCTTCCTGCAACTCCCTGAATTTGTTCTATTAAAATTGCTTTATCACAAGTTTCAAATCCAAGTCCTGCTAAAAGAGTTTCATCTTTTACAAGTAAAAAATTATAAGGAGCATCTCTGTAAATAGAATTTTTACGATGATCACCAAATTGAATTCTTGAAGTTCCTCTAGATAATAAAACTCTATACTGTGATAAATCTGCATTTTCTAGTTCTGCTTTTTGTTCGTGAAATACAAATTCAGGCAAATCAAATAAACTATCTAATTTTTTTCTAAAGTCTTTTTCATCAGGTTTTTTTCTAAACTCTTCTAAAAAAACAGGAATTCCGGAAATTTCTTCAAAAAGTTGATGATCTGGTTTAAATCTATCAAGTTCTCGTGCTAATTCAATAAATTTATAAGGTCTAGAAATTCCAAATACTTTTTGAGCAGCATCATAAAGATGTTCTATTCCTATTGCTTGATATGGTTTTACAACCTGTTCTTCTACACAGATGTCTAATGTTTCAGTTGGCATCTTATCTTCCTCTCCCAAATCTATCCTGAATATTTTCCTGCCTTATTAGTTCAGTTCTGGAATTATTAAGTGAAATTCCCCTATAACAATCATATAAAACAGAAGCACTACCTATGCAAAGTAATAGTTTCCAATCTGTAGCATATCCAACACTAGCAAGTCCAACATCTATAACTGCAGCGCCAAATAATCGTTTTTCAAGTTCATTTAATTTTTCAATTTCATTTCTTAAAGTCATTCAGCTGTTCCCATCATCTCAAATACGGCTATTTCCAGGGTTCTTTTCTTTCTAACAAAGTTCTTTTCTACCCCGGGGTTCTTTTCTTTCCTCAAAAAACTTTTTTGTTTTTTGGGGCTTAGAAAACTTCTGAAAGTTTTCTCAGCTAAGAAAAGAAGGCTGTCTTATTTTATCCTACCCAGTATGATTTATAAACCTTACTATTTGTTACCATTTTAAAGTAATACAAATATTACTCAAGAATTATTCAACAATCATTGTAGTCAAAAATAACCAATAATAAGTAACCTTTAAATATACACTTTATTTATTTTAAACTATGGCAAAAGAAAATCCTAAAGAAGAAAAATCAGAAAAACCTGCCTATGAATCTTCTCTAGATGACTCAAGATATCAAAATGCAGAT
>JAGVIM010000202.1 GCA_020056045.1 Nanobdellota archaeon
ATTTAGGGGTTTTATATGAGTATTAATCTCAAACAATAATATTTATATAATCTGAATTACACCTAATTTTGTATATAAAAGAGAAAAAAGGTAAAAAAGGTAAATGAATAGAAAATTATGTTTTATAGGATTTGCATTAATTTTATTTGTTAGTTTTGTCTCTGCTTCAGATGTTGCTTATATTTATAAGAGCAAAGCTAGAATTGATTATAATATTGTTGATATTTTAACTGGATTAAATCTAAATGTAGATTATGTTTTAGAAAGTAGTCTTCCAAAAGATTTTTCTGAATATAAATTTATTGTTGTTGGAGATGAGTATTTTATAAATGATATTCCTGTTAATGATTATAGAAGTATTATTGTAAGTCATTATTTTGGAAATAAATTTGGTTTAACCAATAGAAATGGTATTAGTACAATGAGCTCAAGAATACCTCTGGAAGTTAGTGTTAATGGACAGAGTATACAAATTTATAATAGTGAAAAAGATAACAGGGGAGATTATCTTTCTTATTATTTTTTAGGAGATCAGAATAAGGCTAGCTATGTTAATACTTATGCACAAACTTATTCTGTTAGTTCTGGAAGAGTAGGAGATGTTATTTCTTTTGTTGATAAGGATACAAATCTTTTAAATGGAAAAACTTCAAAAGGAGAGATTTGTTTTTTTGGAGCTGCTGAAACTGATTATTGGACTGCGGATGGAATTAATTTGTTTAAAGATTGTATTAATTTTGTAAATAAAGCTCAGTCTGAAAATGTAACAAATATAACAATATGTTCTAAAGATTCTGATTGTGGTACTAATGGTTTGATTGGGTTAGGTTTTTGTTTAAATAATAGTGTATTTAAAAATTATGTTACTTATAAATGCAATAATCCTGGAACAGATCAAAGTTCTTGTTCTAATAATAGCAAGTTAGAGCTTGTTCAGGCTTGTTCTAATTCTTGTAATGATGGTTTATGTCAAGAAGTTAGATGTAAAAATAATTCTCAATGTGATGATAAAAATTCAAGTACAGAAGATATTTGTTTGAATCCTGGAAAAGGTAGTTCTAGTTGTATTTATAAAAGTCATACAGATATAATTTATATAAAATTTGTTTCTGTAAGTGCTAATCCTGCAATTTATAGTGTTAGTTTAAATTTTTCAGCTGTTCTTGGAAATAGTTCTGGATTAAGAGGATATTATTTGAGTAAGGATAAACTAGAATATGTTTTTGTTTCTGGAGCTAAATCTAGTTATATTTTTGAAAATCTTAATGCTTCAACAGATTATACTTTTTTTGTAAGTGCTGTTGATATGTTTAATATTTCTTCTGATGAAGTTAATATTTCGGTTAGAACTCTTGATGTTGTGAATAACGGTGGTGGGGGTGGTGGAGGAGGTTCTAGTAGTAGTTTTGGTTCTGGTGCTGGAGGAATTTGTGTTACGGATTGGAGCTGTACAGAATGGTCTAGTTGTAAAGATAGTAAGCAAACAAGAAATTGTTATTATCCTCCTAATTTTTGTAATCCTGATCAGCTAAAACCTAGTGAATCTCAAACTTGTTTTGAACCTGTTTTAGAAACTAATAATTCTCTTGTTAATTCTCAATCTCAAGATAAAAATCTTCAGAATGAAAGTACTTCTATGAGTGGAAGTGGAATTACAGGAGCTGTAATTGGAGCTCTTAGAAAATATTCTTTATGGTTAATTATTGGATTTTTAGCAGTTATTGGTGGAATTTATACTTTTTTAAGATTTAGAAAGTAATTACCTAAAGAAATTTTGAATAAAAGTATTTATAAAGATCAGAATTTTATTTAATTAATGAAAAAGAGTGTGGGTAATAAATTAATAATTACCATCTTAGTTTTATTTAGCATTAGTTTATTATCAATAAGTTTTGTTTCTGCTTCGTGGTTCGGGGATTATTGGAATAAGATTACTGGGAAAAGTATACAGCCTTCTTTAAATGAACCTTGTTCTGAAGAGAATTTAGGATTTATTCTAGGTGGGAGGATAATTGGTCCTAATTCAGGGCAGATTCTAATTACTAATTCTGAGGGAAATACAATAAAAAATATAATTCCTGAATTTCCAGTATATGGTGGAGAACCAATCCAGCAAACATCTGATGGGGGATACCTTGTAGGTTTTAAGGAACTTTCTAGTGCAGATAGTGGTCCTCGATTTAACCTGATAAAAATTAATTTAAATTTGAATGTGGATTGGAGCAAAAAATCTATTGGAAGATTGGGTGTTAAATCTTTAGATGGAGGATATACTCTTGTGAGAGATGAATCTATTGATTGGAGCGGGGCAACAATGAGAAATGAAAAAATTGGAAGTTCTAAAAAAACTAATCTTGTAAAAATAAATTCTGAAGGAGATGTTGAGTGGGATAATGAACTCAATTTAGGAGAATCTTGTTGTTATGTGAGTAGTATTATGTACAGTCCGAATCATGATGGAGTTAAGTCTATTAAACAAACTTCTGATGGTGGATATATACTTTTATGGTCAAGTATTATGCCCGGATCTTATAGAAATTTTATCGGAATAACAAAAACAAGTTCGTTGGGAACTGTAGATTGGACTAGAACTTTGACAAATACTTCTTATTTGGAATATTATAATCAAGGGGTATATACAATTGAGAACAATTTGGATTCAATCCAGCAAACATCTGATGGGGGATATCTTTTAATAGGAAGAAAAGCAATTGGAAGTTATAGTGAAAAGATTTGGATTGTAAAAACTAATTCTCAAGGCATTATAGAATGGGATAATGTTTATAGTGGTTCTGGACATTATTCAAATGGTGCAATTCAACAAACTTCTGATGGTGGCTATATTCTAGTCGGGGGAGAAAATCCTGGGGTTTTGGGAAGTTATGATGGTTGGAGATGGTTGGTGTTAAAAATAAATTCTAATGGCGAGATTGAATGGAAAACATCTTTTGAAAAGAAAGGGGAACAATCTTTAGCAAACTTAGTTCAAGAAACCAGGGATGGGAAATATCTTGTTGCAGGATATATTCCAAATAGTGCACATATTACTAAAATAAATTCTCAAGGTAAGATAGATTCAGAAAAAGATTTAAATGATACTAAATTTATCACTGATTTTCAACCAGTATCAAGCAGTTCTTATGTTGTATTGGGTTATAATGTAGATTATCCTAGACTTATAAAAATAGATGATGATTTAAACATGAAGTGGATTAGATATTTTTATATAAGCTATGCCAAATTTTATTCTTTACAGAAAATTTGTCTTAAAGAAAATTCTCCAACTTATTTTTGTTATGAATCTGATAATGGCAAAGATTATTTACAAAAGGGAACATTAACAAATAATAGTGGGAATTTTATAGATTATTGTATTAATTCAAGTGTACTTTTTGAATTTGATTGTAATGATAATAATATCAATAGTGGAGGGTTTTATATTTGTCCAAATGGCTGTATTGATGGTGCTTGTACCCTACAACAAAATCAAACTAATCAAACACTTACAACAACTACTACAGGAACAACTAGTTCTGGAGGAGGTGGCGGAGGAGGAAGTTCAGCTCAAACAAATAAATCTTCTAATACAATAAATAATCAGAACTCTGGTTCTAATTCAGATACTTCAACTTCAGCAAGTTCAACAAGTGGCAGTTCCTTGGGAGGAGGAAGTGGAATTAGAATTATAAATTCTGAAAATCAATTACAGGTTATGGGTTCTGAAGGTGTTTCTGCAACAGTAGATAGTTCAATTAATCTTGATTCTTCAGAAGGTAAAACTTATATTGTTCATGTAGATGGAAGCAAAAATGAAATAAAAGTTGACCCTTCTAATGCAGTTTCTTCTATAAAAGAAACTGTTAAATCTCAAGAAGTTAAAGGAATTAAAATGGAGAATTATAAAGATAAAGTTGTTTATAATATTCTTGCTGAGAAAAAAGTTAAAATTTTAGCTTTAATAAATTCTAAGATGAATATTAATGTTAAAGTAGATGTTGAAACAGGAAGTACTGTTAAAATTGATAAGCCCTGGTGGTCTTTTGCTGCTAAAGAAATTTAATTCTAGTTAAAGAATTTTGAAGCATAATCTAAGATTGGTAAGTATATTGGTTGATAGAGTTCAATTCTCATTAATGCTGCAATTGCAAGAGATGCTGCTGATGTTTTAAGTGAATCATTTCCAAATATTCCTGTTTGTTTTACTATTGGATTTAGAAAATAAGCTACTGTTGCTTCCCCCACTACAGGTATGGGACATAGCATTCCTAGTCCTCCTGCAATTAGGTGTTTTGTTTCTAAAGGTGATTTTTTTCTTGTCATAAAAATGCAGAAGAATAAGGGTTTTTATATTTATTGGATTTATTCTATTTGGGAGATAATTGATTTATTGATTTGTTTTGCCATTGATAGATTTTTTATTACTGTAAGCTGAATTTTTACTTTTTTATTTACAATCTCTGATAATTTACTAAGGTTTAAATTTTCAATTGTTCTATTTTTTTTAAAGAATTTATCCATTTCTTCAACTATTTCTTTTGGATAATGGGATTGTACAATTGTTTCACCATAGGTTGCAACATAGTAGCTTTTATCAAATGTTGAAGTTGAATGACTAAAATCTACTTTTAATCCAATTGTTGAATAAAATTTCCAAACATATCTATCTAGGGTAGTATTACCAATACTTAATGCATAGGATTTTATGCCCTTTTTCTTTAATATTTCCATTGTATTTTTTTCTTTATCTGCATAAAGCAATCCTTCCCATCCATGGGCACCTTGGTAAACATTAATATTTGCATCTCCTTTTTTGAAATTTTTAAACCAGTCATCAATTATATTTTGCCAGAATTTCATCATTTCTGCTAAAGAATCAAAGCTAAATACAGAAACTTCTCCTTCTATAGAATTAATTGATTTGGGTTTTGATTTTTCTTCATTTAAATCTTGATATATTTGATCTATTTGTTTTTTTGTCTCAAATAGCCAATTCTTGTTTATTAAAAACTCATTTTCTTTTTTTATTAGAACTTCTTCTTTTATTAGTTCAAGTATTGCTTTTCTTACAGCTTGAAAAGTAACTGATTTTCCATATCTTTTTCGAATTAGGTTTGTAAGTTCAATTATTTTTAGAGGATATTCTTTAGTTAAGATGCTGAAGACTAGATTTTTTACACTATCTTCATTACCTAATGGGAGAGTTATTCTTAATGTCATTAAACTGTTTAGATTAATTATATTATTAAACCTTTTGGTTCAATTATTATTGAACTTAATAAATATAAAAGAATATTGTTATCACTATACTATGATAACAAATAATGATGAGAAACAAAATATTGAAACTGACTTGAAACATCTTGTAATTATCACAGGTGCGAGCAGAGGGATTGGCAAGGCTTATGCAGATTATTATAGGTCTAAAGAGAATACTACTGTAATGGGAATTTGTCATTCAAATAAGCCAGAATTAATTCAATTAGACTTATTAGATGAGCCTGCAGTAAATAACTTTATTCTTCAATTGGACATTAATCAATTTGAAGATATAGTCTATATGCATGCTGTTGGAATAGATAAGTTTGAACCTGATACAAAACCTCATATTGATCTTGATGGGGATGGAATAGATGATGAAATATATGCTACTAATGTGACTGCATTTTTGAATATGGCTGAACCTTTAATTGAGAAAACAAGGCAAAACAAAAAGCCTATTACTGTTGTTAATATTGGTTCAATTAGTGATATTTATGAAGTTCCTTACTGGCAATCTTTTAGTAGATCAAAAAATATAGTTCGAAGATATTTAAAATCGATTATAGCACAAAATGTGAAAAGTATTATTTTGAATGTTAGTTCTACTTTAGATGAAAACAATAATAAATATGGAAGAATAAAAGCAGATATTACTTATTGGCAGAGTGCAAAAGAATTAGTTGCCAAGTCTATTGGTGTCCTAGATGGAATGGGGAATCTTGATTCAAATTATTTAGAAATTGATTTTTATAAACATAATCCTAATTTTAGGCAAGATTATTTTACTAATTTGCCCAAACTTTTTCTTAACTGGCAAAGAGATATGGGTTTTGTCGGAAAAGAAATACCTTCAGGGATTAGAATTTAAAATTTTATTATTTACAATCCTAAACTTTCAATAAACTCTTCTTTGTTGAAGAGTTTTAGATCCCCATAGTTCTGACCTGTTCCAAGATAGAAAATAGGTTTATGGGTAGCATGAGATACTGAGATTATTGTTCCGCCTTTTTCATCAATATCTGCTTTACTTAAGATTGAACCATCTATATTAATAGATTCATGGAAAGTTCTTGCTTGTTCTACTGCATCATTTCCTGCAATTGATTCTGCAACAAATATTTTTAGGTCTGGATTTGTAACTCTTACTATTTTTTCCATTTCTGAGAGAAGATTTGTTTTAGTGTGCATTCTTCCTGCAGTATCTATAAGTACTACGTCAATTCTGTGGTTTTTTGCATATTTTATTGCATCAAAACCTACTGCTGCAGGATCTGCTCCATAGTCATGTTTAATTAATGGAACTTTTAATTTACTTGCATGTTCTGAAATTTGTTCTATTGAAGCTGCTCTAAATGTGTCTGCTGCGGCTAAGACAACTGAATAATTATTTTCTTTTAATAAATATGCAAGTTTTGCAATTGATGTTGTTTTTCCTGTTCCATTAATTCCAAAGAAAAGCATTACAAAGGGTTTATCTTTTTTTAGTTTGATTGCATCCATTGGATTATCAGGATCAATTAGAATTTCATTTAAAGTACTTTTAAGATTTTCTTTTATTTCTTTTTCTAGATCATCTTTTTTAATTTCTTTTCCTATTAATTTTTTAGATAATATTAATTTAATGTCTTCTACTACTTCTAGAGCAACATTGTTTTCTAATAAAAACATATCTAAATCTTCAAATAATAAATTAAAATCTTCTTCTGTTATTTTGTATATAAAACTTGATTTTACTTTTTGAAAAAATGATTTTTTAGGGACAGCGGGTTCAAGTTGAATAAGTTCAGATTCGGATGAATCTGAAGATTGCTTAATAGCTTCTTGAATAACTGGTTTAGAAGGCTGAATAAGTTCAGTTGGAGAAATAGTAAGTTCTGAATCTTTAGATTCAGAAGATTCCCTAATAGCTTCTTTTACTTCTATTTCTTTTTTCTTTCCAAATAATCTGCTTATGAAAGATTTTCTCTCTTCTTTTATTTCTTTTTCTGAGTCTTCATGAATTTCTTGGATTTCCTCTACAGCTTCTTTAGGAGTTATTTCTTCTTTTTCTAATTCTTCTGTTACTTCACGCATTTTTTCTTGTTCTTCACTTACTTTTTTTACTATGTCTAGCTGAATAGGTTCAGATTCTGAAGAATCTGAAAATTGCAAATTTGCTTCTTCGGAAGCTGAGGATTGCAAATTTTCTGAAGGTTGAATAGGTTCTTCTTGTTTTTTTATCTCAATTTTTTCTTCTGTCTTTACTTCTTTCTCTTTTTGTTTTTTATCTTTCTTTAATTTTTTAGAATGCTTTTTGACAGTAGGTTCAGCTTTAGCTGAAGATTCCAATTTTGCTTCTTTTACTATTTCTTCTTTAGCTTCAGCTGGTGCTATTTTTTCTTTTGCTCCACCTACCCATTCTTTC
>JAGVIM010000020.1 GCA_020056045.1 Nanobdellota archaeon
ATCTTTAGGATTACTTTTATAAGCTCTTGCAACAACTCTAACTAAATGCCTTATAGCATTTCCCTCTTTCCTTTCAACTGCCCTACTATAAACTTTATGAAGAAAACTAGAGAATCTTTGTTCTGTTTCATAAAGCTTAGAGTTATTTAGATTTTCCATAATTATAGTGAGAAAAATACCTTTAAAAAACTTGAGTTTATGTAATAACTATAGAATAGTAACTATAATAAATTTATTAGGAATATAAATTCAATTTATATAATCCCCTTTTCAATCAAACAACTCACTCAAGCTTTCTCCCTCAGAAGTTCTTTTGATTGCCTCTGCAAACAAATGTATAAATGAAATAACTTCTACATTAGGTAAATCTGTTTCATTAATTTTTACAGTATCTCCAACAAAAAATAAATCAAAATTATCAGTTACTTTTCTAACACCGCTACTAAACAATCCATGAGTGCAATAGGCATAAACTTTTAATGCTCCTGCATTTCTTGCACTTTCACAGGCCTTAATCAAAGTTCCCCCAGTATCAACCATATCATCAACAATTAAAACATTTTTATCTTTTATATCTCCCAATATCTTCAAACTCTCAACCTCATTTGCTTTTTCTCTTGATTTATAACCAACAGCAATCTCGTCTATTCCAAGTTTTTTTGCAAATGCCTTTGCCCTAGAAGCACCTCCTGCATCAGTTGACATAATAACTAGATTATTAATTATTTCTGGATGTTTTTCTTTTATATGTTTTATAACAACTGGATAAGAAGAAAGATTATCAAAAGGTATAGAATAAAATCCATCAATTGCAGCATTATGAAGATCAATAGTCAAAACTCTGTCTGCATATAATCCTATTGTATCTGCAACAACCTTAGCAGAAATAGGAACTCTTGATTCATCTTTTCTATCTTGCCTTGAAAATTTTAAATAAGGAATAACATTAATTATCTCCTGAGCAGAAGATTTTTTTAATGCCTGATTAATCATGCATAATTGTGTAAACCATTCACAGGGATTTAAATTTGAGTCATGAATAAAATAACAATTTCTTTTTCTCATGTTTAATTTTATTTTTGGCTTAAATTCACCGTCTTTAAACTTATTAATACTAACATTGTTTAACTCAAAACCATTTCCATTTGTTTTTAGTTCATCATAAATCTTTTGTGCATATTCTCCGCCATAGGATTCAGGATTTGCAATAATAGAACATTTGTGAACTGCCATTTTTTTTCTAACTTAGTTTTTTTCTTACCCAAGTTTCTTTTCTTTCCTCAAAGAACTTTTGTTCTTTGGGGCTTAGAAAATTTCTGAAAATTTTCTCAGCTAAGAAAAGAAAGCTGGTTTATAAATATTTATATAATCAATCATTTTTTAATTTGTATTAATAAAAAATAATATAAATATGCCAAATTTAACAAGAACAGTTAATTATAAAGTAAATGAAGAAGTATCTGATCTAGGAGAAGTTGTTGGAAGAATAATAATTCATAAAACCTCAGATCCAAAATATAGATTAACATTATGTAAATTAGAATCAAAAACAGATATAAGAAATATTGATTATGATTCTATTCCGACTTCAAGAAAATATCATGGAAGACTTGAAGTATGGATGAATTGTGATAGTAAATCATTAGTCTTTAAATTAAATGAAAAAGGTTTTATAGATAATGATGCCTATAAAGCATATCTTACTTTTGCCTATGATTGTTTAAGGGCAGTTGTAGAACTTGAAGATCAAAAAAACAATGAAACCAAAAAAACTTCCCAAACTAAATAAGCTTCATCTCCCACTTATTTTTTCTGAAAAAATAACAACTCCTGATAAACGAGCAGTAATCAGAACAGAAGAAGAAATAACAGCTCACAAAAAATTAATTGGCTATAGAAAAGCAAGAGTCAAACGATATGGATTAGTTCCTGCAAAAAAAGCAAGATAAAAAAATCTAAAAACCCTCTTTCTTTTTATCTATTATGAAAATTATAACACCTAGATTAGTATTAAGACCTACAACACTGGAAGATATTCCAAGTATAGTTAGAAATATAAACAATTTAAATGTTTCAAAATGGCTCCTAGTGGTTCCTCACCCATATAGGGCAAAAGATGCAAAAGAATGGATAAAAATCCAAAAAGAAAAATTAAAGAAAAAACCAAAAACAGATTATAATTTTGGAATAGAATTAAAATCAGAACATGCCATAATTGGGGGAATAGGACTTCATCATATTGACAAATATCAAGGAACAGCAACAATAGGTTACTGGTTAGGCCAAAATTACTGGAGAAATGGCTATGGTTCAGAAGCACTTGAAAACCTATTGGATTTAGCATTTAAAAAATTAAAACTTAGAAGACTTGAAGCAGGAGTCTTAGTTGGAAATCCTTCATCCGGAAAATTATTAGAAAAATATGGATTTAAACAAGAAGGTATGAAAAAACAAGCCATAAAATGCAAAGCAACAGGAAAAATTAGTAATGAAATAATCTATGGATTACTAAGACAGGACTATAGGTCTAAATAAATTTCTAATTATTTTTAAAAGTATTTTAAACTAATAATAAAAGATAATTAAATTAATAAACCCTTAAATTTAATTATATCTAATAACATAAATTTTCGTAAAAATTTTGTTATTGGATAGATAGAAAATCACTGTAGTAAATTACGAAAATTAAAGTGAATTACTATAACAATATAAAAAGATGGAAATAACAATAAAAGATTCATTAAAATTAATTGAAGAATCAAAAGAATATGAAAAGTTCAAACAAGAACATCCAAATGCAGAAATATGCGCAGGATTTTTCATAATTGATTTTTTTGGAAATGATAACAAAAGAAGCATTGATTATAAATGCAATAGCGATATATTTACCTGTTCTTTAAGAGATGATGATTCTATAAAAGTAGAACAAGATAAACTAATGGAACTTAAAGATGTAAAACTTCCAGAACTTAAAACTGTAAACCCTAATGTCAAAGTAGATTTAGATGAAGTATCATCAATAGCAAGAATAAGAACATTAGACGAAGGAATAAGTGCAAAATTCAGCAAGATAATTGCAGTTCTTCAAAGATATGATCATCAAG
>JAGVIM010000144.1 GCA_020056045.1 Nanobdellota archaeon
ATTTTTTCAGCAAATTTTTTACATGTAAATCTTAGTGCTGCTCTTCTTGTAGGAATGTTATAAACTGATTCTTTATTTTTAGATTTCCATTTATATTTTCTAGCATACATCCCTTTTTCCAATGTAATGGACGCAGGTATAATTATATTGTCCATACTATCATATAGTATTAATATTTATAAACATTTGTTTTAACTTTATTATAACTACTTTCTACTTTCAATTATTATTCTGATTTCTTAACAAATGATATCTAAATCCTTTTGCCAAGGCTTCAACAGCACTTCCAATTATATTTCTATCAACACCAACTGTTGAAAACTCTTCTCCGTTCTTGAACCATATTTCAGTTCTTACTGTACTTTCTTCTTCACCTTCTCTTGCAATTCTTACTCCAAAATCATAGAGATGAAGCCCTTTTACATTAGGATAATAATTAGATAATATTCCTTTTAGAGCATTAAATCCTGCTTCAACAGGACCCCCATCAACACTTATTTCTTTATCAATTAATTTTCCATTTATTTCACATAAAGCATAAAATTTTGCTTTCTCTTGTCCATTGATTCTTTTTGAGCTTTGAGAATCCCATTCTTTTATTTCAAATAAACTCCTATGGTTTCCAAAATATTTATTTAATAATAAAAATTGTTCAGAGCGAATTCCTCCTAAATCATAGCCTTCTTTTTCATAGGTTCTTAATTCATTCATTAATTGTTGAACTTTTTCTGAAAATTCATTTTCTCCTTTTTTTATTTCAATTCCAAATTCATTTGCAACTTCTATAACTGAACTAGCTCCCCCTAGACTATTTAATATGATTACTCTTTTATTACCGAATTTTAAAGGATCTGTATGTTCATAACTTGCACCCTTCCTAGTTGCATCAACATGAACTCCCCCCCTGTGGCAAAATGCAGCTCCTCCGACATAGGGTCTTCTTTCAGGAACACTAACTCCACATAATCTAAAAGATTCTTCATTTACTTCTTTTAATCTAGCTAGGTTAATATTTAATTTACCTTCTAGTTTATCTTGATAATTTGCAATAAAAGTAGTTAGATTTAGATTTCCAACCCTTTCACCAAGTCCATTAATTGTTCCCTGAATCTGTTTAATATAGGGGAGAGTAGCTAAAGTATTAGCCATAGCAAGTCCACAATCATCATGAAAATGAACTCCTAATTCAACTTTTATTCCTCTTTTTTCTAATTCTTCTTTTGTATATTTAGTTATTTCTCTTGCTTCATCAGGAAGAATTCCACCATTTGTGTCACATAAAATTAATTTTTCAGCTCCCGCATTAACAGCGCTAACAAGAGTTTCTAAAGTATAATTTTTATCTTTTTTAAATCCATCAAAATAATGCTCAGCATCATAAAAAACAGTTAGTCCATTTTTTCTTAAAAATTCAATACTATTTTTTATTTTTTCTAGGTTTTCATTATTATTTATTCCAAGTTGTTTTTCAATATGATCTATGTCTGTTTTTCCAAAGATACAGGCATATTTTGCACCACATTCAATAATAGATTTCAAATTTTTATCTTCATCAACATTTTTTGCAATTGAAGTAGAACCAAATGCAACTATTTTTGTTTTTTTAACAACAGATATTGCTTCTTTAAAAGAATCAAATACTTCTTCTGAAACAACAGGCCAACCAAGTTCAATATAATCTACTCCAAAATCATCAAGAAGCTTACACATCTTTAATCTATCATCTAAGCTAAAGCTAGTTCCCTTGGCCTGTTCTCCTTCCCTTAATGTGCAGTCATATATTTCAATAGTCATGAAAAAATCCTGCAAGCCAGAAATTAATTGGCTTGCTTAAATTATAATACTAGCCATAATACTAATTATAGAAATTATACTCTTTATTTCAATCTTGTTTATTTTGCTAGCTTTCATGTTTTTTCTAATATAAATGGATTTTTAAATATTTCTCTCATTGTTATTGTAATGTTTAGCAGGATGTCCTATGGAAGCAAAATTTTCATGTTTGCAAACATTAGGATTTTCAGTAGCACAGAATTTTTGATGTTCATCTGAACAAAGATATTTTATAAATCCTTGATTATAAGTTGGTCCTAAACATCCTTTAAATCTAGGGCAACTAATTTTATAAGCTAGTCCATCTATAATTACAACCCTTCCATTCAGGGAGCTTACTTCTTGTTTTGGAATAGTATATACTTCAACTTCATTTTCCATTACTCTGTCCAAAGTTACCATAATTAAAAATCCCCCCTTTCACTTAGTTTAAATATTTTCTCTTTCAATGCAGTAATTTTTTGTTTTAATATCATAGAAAACCTCTGCAAACCAAAAATTATAGGGTTTGCAATTAAATGACTAATAGTAAAATAGCTAGGACTAAAATTACAAGAATATCTGCTATAATTTGTTTGTCCTTTGCCATGAAAAATACAAGAATAATGGGTTTAAAAATTTTTAGGTAACACGCCCCCACGATTACTTAATCCTAAGGATTAACTCCCCAACATTTTCCTCAATCTTTCAATAAAAACTCTTTGTGAAGTATCCATTTATCTTTCGGTTTTGTAAGAATACATAAATTGTCCAATTCCAATTCAAACTCAGGATTTTCTTTTTTAGCGTAACTAAAAATCTCCTCAAATTTACTTTCGATATCTTTCTCAGCTAAAGTAAAATGAAAATGAATGTTCTCCTTTTCATATTCATGCCAAGATATCCATTTTAATCTTTCTAATTTTTTTACTAAATCCTTGTAAAGAAGATTCATCTCTTTTGAGGGCTCAACATCAATAAAAATAACTCTATTATCAAAATGCCCAATATCCTTTAATTTCAGTTTGGCTTTTTTGTGTGTTTTACAAAAGTCTTCTAATACCTCCTCAATTTTTTTCAATTGTTTATCATTAAGAAGAATATTAAAATATTTTAGAGTAATATGTGTATCAATACTATCTAAGACCCTATAAACTTCAAACTTTTTATATATTTTGTCTGCCAAATTTTTGTAATATTCCTTAGCTTTTCCTTTAATCAAATAAACTATTACATATTTTCCTGAAGATAACTCTTCCATTTGTAAAGCAAATCTACGAAGATTATAAACTTTCTCTCCCAATTTAGTTTAACGCCCCATTCGTAACTTGAACTTTAAACCTCGTTAGTTATTCGGTTTATGTAGGAGATTTAATCCTAAGGATTAATGCCCCCACGATTACTTAATCCTAAGGATTAACTCCCCAACTTTTTCCTCACGATATAGAATTATTTTGTAATTTCTAGCTTTAAACTCTCTAAATTTATACCTTCATATTGTCTTTTTGAAATATCTATATCCTCTCCCAATATCTTAACCTTTAATCCTGCATTTTTTATCTTTTGAAGATATTCTTCTTTTTGTAATGCTCCTGCAACACAGCCAGTTAGTAAGCCCTCATCACTCTTTTGTTCTTCTGTCAACTCTCCTAATAAAACTATATCTGAAACAAACATCTTACCACCTTTCTTTAAAACTCTAAAAGATTCTTTGAAAACCTTATCTTTATTTGGTGCAAGATTAATCACACAATTACTAATTATAACATCAACAAAATTATCTTCTATTGGAAGTTTTTCAATATCTCCCAATTTAAACTCTACATTCTTGTAATTATATTTTGTGGCGTTTGCTCTTGCCTTTTTTATCATCTCTTCAGTCATATCAACCCCAATTACTTTTCCTTTGTCTCCTACCTTCTTTGCAGCTAAGAAAGCATCAAATCCCGCACCACTACCTAAATCTAAAACAATATCTCCTTCCTTAATCATTCCAAGAGCAGTAGGATTACCACAACCTAAGCCAAGATTTCCGGGCGTTTTAAGTTCTTCATTAGAATAACCAATATCTTTAGAAATCTTCTCGTTAGAAACACCACACCCACAATTACACGAACATCCACCTTTAGCGATTTTTGTATAACCTTCCTTTATAGTTTTCTTAATTTCTTGTTCTTTCATATTAATTTCAATTTAATAGAATATTTATATTTATCATCACCGATATTATCCCCCATATAAAACCATTAGTTAAGGAACAATGTATCACTATAGGAGTTCTTATGACTTAAATTAGAGTGTTTTATACTCCTATTTGAGAATAAATCCTAAAGATAGCTTCCCCTCACTATCTTTAAGATATGGCTAAGTTTTCAGAGCTTTTCTTCTTTTCTTTAGAATATTTCCATTTTTGAATCTTTAAAAATAGTAGTTTAGCTTCTTTCTCATTTAACTTTTCATGTATATATCAGGACATACACATTAATAAATATTTCTAAAAGATTTCAGATAAATATTACTTAAAACTCTTCTTCTTTTTCTTCCTCATTAAGTATTTCTTCAAAAAGTTCAGTTATTTCTTTATTTTTACATTCTAAACAATAATCACCTTTATTTAACCGAGTTTCTTTTTTATTTTTAGTTTCATCTTTAATCAAAATTTCTTTACCACAAAATCACAATTTGTCATAATAATTATTTTAAAAATATCTTTTTAAATTTTTCTTTTTGTTATGGTTATTATTAATATCCTCTAACTTCCCAGATTATTGTGTTTCTATGTGGTAAATTACCAACACAAACATCATAGGAACTAAATTCAATAACATCATTTGGAAAAAGATCCAAAAGTTCATAAATATCTTCAAGACTTACGGGAAATAAATTTTCTTCAAGTAATTTCAAAGCTTCTAGTCCATCTGCAATTTTTTCCTTATCTTTTAGCGAAAGATTCATTGGTTTTTTAACAGTAGAATAAAGAACAAATATCCCTCTTTCAGTTCTAATGATCTCTCCCTGTATTCTAAGTTTATCATCCGGAGGAGTAAGACTGAAAGAAAGTTTACTTATATCAAATCCTAATTTATTTCTTTTTTCAATTTCTTCAGGAATATTTTTAATAGGAAAATTATAAACAAGAGCTCTTGCAGTTCCACTTCCACTTGATCTTATAGAAACTGTTCCTTTCCATGCTTTTTTAATAATTTCTTCATATGAATTTGCAGTATCTACCTTATTTCCAAAAAATCCTTTATTAAACAACTCATAAAATTCACCCTTATATTTAATAGATGGAGGATTTCTTGAAAAAACTCTATTTTTTACCTCATTAAATTCCATAACTAGAAATAAAAACAATAGTTTAAAATGATTTATATATTAAAATCTATCTTATTCTTATCCACTATAACCTATTAATTTTCCAACTATAAATCCTATTAATGCAGCAGTCATTCCAATTGCAGTTAATTGTAGACCTTTTTTTATCCAATTACCTAATGTTAATTTTCCTTCTGCTGCTCCTATTAAGAATAATGCTAGTGCTGAAAAAATTAATGATAAAATTAATGCAGTGTTTATTGGTAAGAAAAAAATTGGTAATAGTGGAATAAAAGAACCTATTAATGATGAAATAAAAACTATCAATGTACTTTTTAATGGCGTATTAAACTTATCTGTAAGTTCTAATTCTTCTTTCATCATAATATCTTTCCATCTCTTTTTATTTGAAGTAATATTTTTTACAATATCATTCAAAAGTTTTCCTCTAAAACCTTTTTTATGATAAATATCATAAATTTCTTTTATTTCTAATTTTGGATAACTATCTATTTCACATTCTTCTAATTTTTCTTGAGAATTATAATAATCAACCTCTGCTCTTGATGAAGTATAAGCTACTGCTGCCATTGAAACAGATTCTGCAAATGCTGCTGAAAGGCCTGCTAAAATAACTATTTTTGAGTCTCCTGTTCCAATAGCAATTCCAAGAATTATTCCAAGAATATTTACAAGTCCATCCTGACCTCCAAGTATAAAATCTTTAAACCAAGCTGCACCCATATTATGTTTTTCAATTATCTCTTTTCTTTTATACAAACTTTTTCGCATTAATAATCAATGAATTGTATGTATAAAAAGGTTATTAGTAAATTATTATTTTAATTATAAATTTTTCTTTGCTTTTCCTGTATATTCAACAATTTCTGAAACTTTTGTTTCAATTTTATCTGCATCACGAAGTCCTGCAATTTGACTTTTATTTAAAATTTTAAAATGCTCTACTTCTGTAAGATATTCTGGAATCTGCCAAATTTCTTCTTCTGTAGTCATCCAGTTTTCGTGATCAAACATAGAAAGATCAACAGGATTTGAATAGCTTCTAAGTGTTTTTTTACCCTTATCATTAAAATATTCATGAAAATAACTCATAACTAATTCTCTAATTGTTTCATAAACAGGCTCTCTATATCTAAGAGAATAATGATTTGTTTTTGTTATTGCACCCCATTTTCCATATTTTTTAAAAACAGCAATAACATGATCAAAATCTTTTGAAGAAGCAGTTAAATCAACAAGCAAAGGGGCATAACCATTAACTCTTAGTATTAGTGCAGCAAGAATAGCTCCTTCAATGCAATGGCATCTATTCTTCTCTAACACCATTCTTGGTGAGTAACAGCTATCCTTTCCATCTTCTTCAAAATTAATTGGAATTTTATTAATAAAATTCTGAATCTTACTAGGAGTATTAAGACTTTTAAATAATTTTAATTCTCCTTTTGACAAACCAAAATCATCCCATTTCATAAATATCAAAAGAATAAGAAGATTATAAAATTTTAGGTATATTACTATTATAGAAAATATAAATGATTATAAAGTCTCTAAGGGATTTATTGATATGGATTTAGTATTGATAGTCAGTCTTAATGGTTTGGAAAAACAAGAAGTAGTAAAGACAATTGTAGGAAAAAGAACAAGACAAGATTCTGAACCAGTGAGACTCGATGAAGTTATAGATTGGTATTCAGAATTTTCATCAGGATGTCCTGGTTTTAACAGGATTAATTATAGTTCACTTATTGGTGCAGAAGCAGATTCAAACACAAGATGGGCAAGCCAGGTCTGGGGTAAATCCTCTTATGGAATTAGTTATCATGTTGTGACTCCAGAAGAAGCCAGAAAATTAATAGAGACAAAAGGCGGATACCAACTGGAAGATGATTCATTAGGTGATGATTAATATTTATTGAAATTATAATTTAGCTTATTCTCTTTGCAGCAAGACATAAAACATCTCCATAAGACTTTTCATCAACTAAAATTCCTGTAAAATCAAATTCTGCATATTGTTTAATATTTTCATCAAATGCTATTAAGTCTCCTTTTTTAATATGCTGAAAATTTTCAATGATAATATTTTCAGTTTGTTTTTTAACAATATTAAATATTTCAAAAATTTCAATATTCTCATTTTTATTCTTGTTATTAAGAAAATTTTTAATTAATTCAACAGCATCATCGACATTTTCTTTTCTTTCATGAGGCCCTACTTCCAAACTTAATCCACATTTAACCCAATCAATTAATGCGTTATTATCTTCAAAATCTTGAGACATTATTACTAATCTTTTTAATCCAAGTTTTTTTGCAAACTCTATTTTTTCATTATTTGATTTTGAGATTATTCCAAATATAGGGCATTTATTAGAAGAGGAGTGTAAATCAATGACATAATCAAAATCTTTTAATTTATTCTTTAATTCATATGCAAGTTTTTCTTCATAAGTCCCATTTTCTTTTCCAGGAAAACTTCTATTTAAATTTGATTCTACAAAAACTACCTTTCTTTCTAAAGCAAGAGGATTTCCAATAAAAAAAGGAATAGCTGGAAGTCTTTTTACAACTTCCATTCCATAGGGTTCTATTCCATGAACACAAGGTATAATTGCTAATTTCATTTTATACAATTCCCATTACAAGAAGAGCATCTCCTTCATATAACTTTAGTCCTATTTTTCTAAAAAACTCTCCCACAATTTTATGTTTTGGCTCTTCTTTATAAAAAAGTCCCCCATAATACCCCCTTATAATACCTTTTTCATCTGCGTTACACCTGCTAAATAAAGCAAACTCATCTCTCATTGCTCTTACTGCTACAGGTATTTCTCTTCCATTTGGATATATAAAAGAACAATATTTTTCTAATGCTCTATACATCCTCGGGTTTTGTGTTCTTAGGCAGATTATTGCCTCATTCTTCCTTGCAATCTCAGTCATTCTTTTAAAAAGTCCTTTTCCTTGCATTTCAGGGTTAATTGCAATACCTTCAACAATTAATGATGGAATTCCTGAAAGCAATCTTCTGTTATAACTAGCCATTCCAAGTATTTTCAAATTTCTATTTAACTCTTGTTCAAATAAATAAACTTCTTGAGGTTCTGTAACATGTCTATAAATGTCTTCATAGTCCATATCTTCTCTTCCAAAGGCCCCTCTTACAGTTTCAACTACCTGCTCAAGTTTTTCTTTTCCAAATGAACTATCAAAAAATTCTTTTGGACTAGTTATTTTAACAATGAATCCACTGCCAAATAGAACAGGAACTTCCTACTCTTTGATAAACTCCTTCACATTTATTTCCATTTGTTTTTCTCTCTTCCATTTTATTTTACTCCTGCCGTTTGGCTTAATTTAGTTGAGAACATATTTCCTTTTAGTATTTGAATAAAATCTTTCTTAAAACTTTCTTTATCTATTTTTTCAACAACTCTAACATTAAACTTCTTAGTTATATTTCTTAATTCAGCAACAGTCATTCCTCTTGTTAAATCACTTTTTGTTTCAATTTTTATATCATATTCTTTAGAAACACAGACCTTAGTATTTATCAAATAATAAATAGTCAAAGGATCATACATCAATGCAGCAAAAACACCTTCATTTTCTCCTATATTCTTAATATAGGGTTTCATCATTTTAATAACAGGTTCATATAAGTCTGTTCCTTTTAATTTTTCAAAATCTTCAATTTGAAGTTGAACATTATTGCATGCATCTAATGGAATAATTGTTTTTTTAACAGGAAAATTAAAAACAATATCTGCTGCATCAGGATCTACAAAAATATTAAATTCAGCAACCCTATTTTTATTTCCAGGAACTTTTATTGCACCACCCATACTAACAATTTGTTTTACTTTTTTCATTGTTTCAGGATCTTGCAAAATAGCTTGAGCTATATTTGTTAATGGTCCAAGTGTTATAATTGTAATATCTGGATTTGATTTAATAATAGAGATTATTTTTTCAACTGCATTATTTGTTAATAATGCTTCATTTTTTGGATCAATTCCCTCTAAACCACTTTTTCCATGGACAACAGCTTGAATAAGTTCTTGTTTAAGGGGTTTTAATGCTCCTGAATAAACAGGTATATCTTCTCTATCAAGCAATTTAAGAATATATCTAGCATTTCTTGTTGTATTTTCTATTGTTGAATTTCCAGCAACAGTTGTAATTGCCTTTATATCAAAAAAATTTGATTTTACAGCTAACATTATTGCAAGAGCATCATCATGTCCAGGATCAGTATCAATTATAACAGGAATCATTTTATCATCCTTAAAATTTTAGGTAATTCTTCTAGTCTATCTATAGAATAATCCGTTTCACTAGATTTAGCTCTAACTAAAACAGTTTTCATTCCAAGTACTTTTGCAGGTAAAATATCACTATGTATTTGATCTCCTACAGAAACACACTCATTAGGAGAAACATAAAAATAATCACATACTCTTCTAAATGCAAGAGGATTTGGTTTTCTTACATTAGGTTCTCCTGTAAATAAGTTTGGAATATATTCTGATAAATTTAAATATCTTAAAACAGAATCAGCCCAGACTCTTGGTGCAGCAGTTAGTATAGCTATAGTTCCATCAAGTGATTTAACTAATGGCAAAAGATCTTTTTGTTCTATAAAGTCAGCAGGGTTTAAATTCCAGGTATTTTTAAACCATTCATATCTATCTATACCAAATTTTGCTTCTAAACCTATACTAACTTCTCCTGCAAATTCTTTTTTAATATCTTCATAAACTTTTTCAGCTTCTTTCCTATTTTTTGATAATTTTTTCATTAAAAACCTATAACCTCTTTCTTTAATCTCTCTATAAAATCTAGAAGAACTAAAATTCACACTATCATCGCCGTCAAAGTTATAGAGTGTTCCATCAAGATCTAAGATAATTAGAGATGCCATGTTAGTGAAATAGAAATAAAGTATCCACTAATGTTTTAAATGCCAATGCATCAAACATAATTTGAATACCATAATCAGCTTAGAAATATGGGATTTTTAAAACTTTCTATTTTATATCTCAAACCTTTCCAACGCATCTTTTTCCAAAAAATGCATTTCTCCTGGAATAATAAAACAATATGGAGAAACTATTTTCTTCTTTTTTAGATCTTCTATTTTTCCATAGATAATCTCTGACTTAGAAGTTCCAAGACTACTACAAACAATGAGTTTATTGAGTTTTACTTTTCTTTTCTTACTGGCAATTTCTAATTCATCAAGTGCATTATCAAAGTTAAGTCCAATATCAACTAAAATTAATGAATGAGCTTTAATTGAATTATTTTGCTCAACAAATTCTAAAAATGAATCTGGTTCAAAATTTCTTTGCCATCTAGGCATACTTGATATTTTTCCAAATTTATATAATTGTAAACCAGTTTCTCCAATTGCATCAAAAACACTTGCAGAGTAGATAATTTGAGTTTTAACTTTTTCATTTTTACAATCTAATAATAAAGTCATATGGGTTGTTGCAAATAAAGGACAACCATAAATAAGAAGAGCAACATCTTCTTTCTTACTTTCTTTTACTAACCTATTGCTTTCAACATCCCCTCTCAATAGTTTTTCTACCTTTTTCTCAATAACTTGCTCTAATTTTTCTATTGAATAAGGAAAG
>JAGVIM010000108.1 GCA_020056045.1 Nanobdellota archaeon
AAAATTTATGAAAAGATAAAAACTGAAGGAGATAAAGAGAAAATAACAAATAATGAAACTATAGAAAAAGAAATTCCTAAAGAAGAAAATAATATTAAGAAAGAAGAAGATAAAAAAAATTTAATTATAAAAATTATTTTTTATCTAATTGGTTTTATTTTTATAATGAGTTTATTATTTTTATTGATAATTAAAATAAGAAATAATGAAAAAATTATGCAAATGTTTAAGAAGAAGTTAGGACTTATTAAAAATGTTAAGAAAAAATAATTTAAAATGAAACCATTAAAACCATCTCATAAAGAAAAGAAAAGATATATTTTAATTAAAGGTAAAGATGCTAATAAAAAAACAATTGAAGAAGTTATTTTGGAATTTATTGGAGTTTTAGGATTTGCAGAATCGAGTCCTAAGTTTATTAAAGATTCTAATAAAGAAGTAAGGATTATTCTTAGTGTTAATAGAAATTCTGTTGATAAAATAAGAGCTAGTTTTTTAATGAGTAAAAAAGATTTGGAAATTGTTAGAGTTAGTGGAACAATTAAGAAACTTAGGTAAAAATATAATAATCCTAAAAAATTAAATTATTCTTGCCAGAGTGTGTGTGTTCTTAGTTTTCTTACAGTTGGATGATTTTCTAAAGGATACTCCAATCTTTTTTCTCCAATCATATCCCTTATTGCTTCACCATACCTATATAATTTTGTTATATCTCCATCCTGATTAAAATTAGCTTGTTCATAATGTCTTCTTCCAATACTATCTCTAATAAATCTTCTGTGAAGATGTCCCATAAAGAAACCATCATGAGTAAATGAATACAAATCTTCATAACCTTGTTTTTCAGCAGGATTTCCATCTGTGCCTATAGATTCAACAAGCAAGATTGTTAATGGAAGAACAAGATTTTCAAATGGATCTGCATCTTCGTCAGGCATTGAATGAGATAATACAAGTTCCAAATCCCTTTCTCTAGAATCAAAAACAACCCTACCCATAAAAGTAACTCTGGATAGATCAGAATGTTTTTCTCTGTAACTTATCCTAGGTAGAGCTTCTACTGGCATTTTCTTAAATCACTCTTGTTTTTACTTAAAATAACTAATAATAACTTATATATAAACAGTTCTATTAAATTAAACATAATTTTCATAGGCAGAAAACTTTAAAAATGCCTATTTCTTATGAATTTTGAATAAAATAAGTGTGGTTTTAATTCCAAAGAAGAAATTCTTTCATTATTTCTTTGGCTTAAAACAAATACTATTATTAGGATAAAAATGGAAATACCAGATATGCAGCATCAAGTAATGGGTTATGATAGAAGTGCAACTATGTTTTCACCTGATGGACATATTCTTCAGGTTGAATATGCAGAAAAAACAGTAAGACTTGGAACTGCAAGTATTGGAATTAATTGTAGTGATGGAGTAGTTATAGTTGCTGATAAAGGAATAAAAGATAGTTTAATTGTTCCTGAATCTGCTGATAAAATTTATGAAATTGATGAGCATATAATTGCAAGTGCATCTGGATTTATCAGTGATGCAAGAATATTAGTTAATCAAAGCAGGTTAGTTGCTCAACAACACAGAGTTACCTATGATAGTCCTATTGATGTTGAATCAATAATAAGAGAAATAGCAGATATACAACAACAATATACACAGCATCCAGGAGTAAGACCTTTTGGAGTTTCTTTAATGATTGCTGGAATACAGGGAAATCAAAGTAAATTATATTCAAGCGATATAACTGGAAATTATTTTGAATATACGGCTATTGCAATTGGTGAAAATGATGATAAAATAAAAGACATATTAAGAAAAAAATATAAAAAAGACATGAAAATTGAAGAAGGAATAAAATTATGTTTTGAAATATTTAAAGAAGTTCTTGGAAACAAATTTGATATTAGCAGATTTAATGTTGGTTATGTTAAAACAGAAGAAGGAAAATTAAAAAAATTAAAAGTAGAGGAATTAAAAAAATATAGCTAAGATGGATTTAGAAACAAAACAATTTGTTAATGAATGTTTGAGAGAAGCGTCAGAAGATATTAGATCAAGACAAGAAAGAATGGAAAGTGATCCAGTATTTAGAGCAGAAGAAGAACAAAGATTACATAGAGAACAAGCTGAAATAAGATTATCTGGAGCATATGCACTTGAACAATTAGAAAGAAATGGGGGAGTTTTAATTACTTATAATTAATATGACAGACGTAATAGCAAGACTCAGAGTAGGAAAATTGGATTTTGAAACTATGGTTGATTTAGATAATGCTATGAAATTAAAAAAAGGCATTGCAGTTTCTATTTCAGAAGTTGTAAGAGATAATTTTGTTTATACTGATTTAAAAAAGGGAATGAAAGCTGGAAAAGCAGAACTTGAATTATCTTTTGGAACAGCAGACTTAAATGTTTGTGTTGAAAAGATTGTTAAAAAAGGAGAATTAGAAGTAACTCAAGAATTCAGAGATGAAGCTCTTGAAAATAGAAGAAAACAAGTTATTGATTTTTTATCAAAAAATGCTGTTGATGCAAGAACAAATAGGCCTTTTACACCTGATATGATTAGCAATGCAATCAAGCAAGCAGGAGTTAAAATTGAAAATGTTGGTATGGATAAACAGATAAAAAACATAATAGAAACATTAAAAAAGGTAATTCCAATTAAAATAGAAACAAAGAAAATAAAAATCAAAATTCCTGCTCAATTTACAGGGCAGATATATGGATTAATTCAAGAATATAAAGAAAAAGAAGATTGGCTTTCTGATGGAAGCTTGGAAGTTATCTTGAACATTCCAGTTGGGATAACAATGGATTTTTATGATAAATTAAATAAAGTAACTCATGGTTCAGCGTTGACAAGTGAAATAAAAGAATAAAACTACAGTTTCTTTTTAAAAAAAAGAAACTCTAGGAAGGTAGAAAAATTAAAATAGACCTTAGAAAAAAATAAAATGGAAGAAGAAATGCAAGAAACAATTGAAGAAAATACTGATGATAATGATTATTCCGAATCTGAAAAGAAAGAAAGAAAATTAGTTATTCCAGGTGAAACTATTGTTACTGGTGAAGATTATCTTCCGGGAGATTTTACAAGAAAAGAAGGTAGTGAAGTTATTGCAACAAGATATGGTTTAAGTGAAATTTCTGGAAGAGTTGTTAAAATAATTCCTATTTCAGGTGTTTTTGAACCTAGAAGAGGAAATAATATTATTGGAAGAGTTGAAGATATTAATTTTTCAGGATGGATGATGAATATTGGAGGACCTTATTCTGCATTTTTACCTTTAATGGAATGTCCGAGATTTATTAATAGAAATAATTTAGATGAATTTGCAGGAATTGGAGATGTGATGGCAATTAAAATATTAGGTGTTAAAAAAAGTGGAATTGATTTAACATTAAAATCAAGAGGACTTGGAGTTTTAGAAGATGGAAGATTAATTAAAATAAATCCTCATAAAGTTCCAAGAGTAATTGGAAAAGAAGGAAGCATGATTAATTTAATTAAAGATTCAACAAAAACAGAAATAACTGTTGGACA
>JAGVIM010000111.1 GCA_020056045.1 Nanobdellota archaeon
AATAGGAGAGTGTCGTATGTTTTTGTAATATAATAAAGTTTAAATATAATATAAGCTTTACTAAATTAATGAATTCTCATAGGAGGATTCTAAAGTTAAATATTAAAATTTAATCTGCTTTCAGCCAAGATTAAATTTCCAAAGTTTATAATTATCGTATGTAAAAATAAGAGGGTGAAGAAAGAATAGCTTAATTGATAAATTTCATAACTATTATCCACTTGAACTAATAATAATCCCTTAAAAAATAATCTTAGCAATGGAGTGCACTCCACAAAGTCCGATTGTTTTTTCATGAATCACTTCATAATTCTAAGTAATAACATAAAAACTATAACATCATCCTAAAAAATTAGCAATCAATAATAATAAGGTTATAAATAATAAAACAAATATGAGCTTAATAAAAAATTTTCTTCTTGCCAAAACCCATTTCTCAACTTGATTAACTTCATTATTTACCTCTTTTTCAAAAAAATTAAGATCTCTTCCTACTTCTTTTTCAAAACTAACATTATTAGAAGATTTTATAACCCTTCTTTTTAATTTTTTCATATATTTCAAAAGTATTTATCATTTATAAATATATTTCTTATTATTGTTATTATTAAGCAGAACCAATTTTAAGCAATTTTAGCTTCTTCAACAACTTTTTTCTTTGCTTCTTCTTCAGCTTTTTTAGCTTCTTCAACTGCTTTCTTTGCTTCATCAGCCTGTTTGATTTCTTCTTTTCTTTGTTTTGCTGTTTTTTGTATAGCAACTTCTAAATCTTTTTTAGAATCATAAATATAACCCTTAATTAGGAATTTATTTTTACCAAAACTTCCCTTTATACCATAAACATCAATACAATCTTCTGATTTAGAAAACTTTTCAGCAATTAATTTCTTCATTTCATCAAAACTAGGATTCTTACCAGCTTCTATTTCAAATTCTATTTCTTTCCTTTTTGAAAGTTCATTTTTTAAATCTTTTTTAATATTCATTTTTTATCTCCTTTATGAAAAATGAATGCTTAAAATTTTTCTTAAATTTTATTGTTTCCATATTGTTTAACAAAATCTTTACTTTAAAAGAATGATTATAATTTAATAGTATAAAGTCCTTTTTTATTTACTTTTAATTTTTTAGCGAGTTCAGATTTTTCAGGATCAATAATTTCTATCTTACCTTTAAAATTATTTGAAAATTCTTTTTTTCCACAAGAAGGACATAAATCTCCTTCATAAATTAGTTTACAAGATTTACAAGCTTTTTCTTTTGCCATTTTAATTAGTTCCTCCAAGATAAAAATTAGAATTCAAAGAGTTAGTTGAAATTAATGTTCCATTAAATGAAGTATTTCTATTTAATAATTCAATTACAGTATTCTGAATATCATCAATAATAATATTATCTATTTCCATCCTCTGCTCATGTGGAGAATTAAGTTTTAAATTAAAATTTTTTATCATTTTGTTTTTTCCTTTTGTTTTTTAGGTTTAATTTCTTTTTTTTCTGCTCTTTCAACTTTTTTTGATTTTTGTTTTTCTTCTTTTATCCATTCTAACTTCCCAAGTCCAGGCTGTCTCATAGTAAGTCCAATTTTAGGTTGATCTCCTTTGTATGAAACAGCAACTATTCTAGCAAGACATGTATCTTTTTTCTTTAATACCCTTTTACTATCTTTTCCAAGTAAAGAATTAGAACTTGAAAAACTAACATAATCATCCATGGTTTGTGAAATATGTATCATCCCTTTCATTACACCTAAATTAATAAAAGCACCAAAATTAGTTATTTCTTCAACAATACAATAAACTAATTCCTGAAGTTCAGGTTTCCAAACAATTAATTTAAATCTTGAATTATAATAAGCAGCACCATCTCCAGGAATAATAATTCCATCTCCAACTTCCAAAACAGAAATTATACCAACAACCTCCCCAATTTCTTTATCATGATAGTTAGCATAGGTTTCTTGTAGTTGTTTTGCAACAGCATCACTAGTCTTAAGTCCAAACAACTTTGGCTCTACCCTCACATAATCCTCAACTTCAACTATATAGAACATGTTAAAAATATATAAAAAAGTATATTTATAAAGGTTACTACTAAGGAGAACAAAGATTAAGGATTAAGATATAAAACTCCTTTTAAAAAATCATCTACTCCTTCCCTAC
>JAGVIM010000065.1 GCA_020056045.1 Nanobdellota archaeon
TACTTTAGTAAGTGGATGCAATTTTTGTTGTTTTAATTTCTGAGCATCCTAAAAACAAGTGCCAATCAAACCACATTCGCCAGCAGGCGATTTTTTACCACAGTAAAAAACCTTTAGGACCTTAGAAATTTTTCAGAAAATTTCTGATGGTGCTCAGAAATCCATAAAAGATTTCTGACATGTGGTGGCACATTGTTTTTTTGATAATATAAATAGTTAAAAACTCTCTTTGGTAATTAATATAATGTCTAAAAAAGAGGGGATCAATAGAAGAGTTCTCTATATAGGTTTAGATGATTCTAATCATGGCAACTATCCAGAATTAGCTCTTGCTTATTTTTCAACAATTACAGGAGATTTTTTATTTGATAATTTTTCTTTTCGTAGAGATCCCAATCTATTAAACAGACTCCAATCTCCAAAAAGAGACTATAGATTTTTATTATTTTCACAAAGCGACATTGTTCAAGGATTAGATAATCTGGCAGTAGCAGGTCCTAGTTTGATTTTTCCATTTATAGAACAAAAAGGGCCTTTTGAAGGAGTAGTAATTGGTATAGATGGACATTTAAATTCAGCTAGTAAATCCTATTTAAAACAAGAACTTTCAGATTATTTTGAAACAATATCTGTTAATGGATTTATTAAATATAAACAAGGTCATGGAAAAGATAAGTCCTATAGTCAACCTAGAATTCTTGCCTGGGCAGATGCACAAGTTCATCATCTTGCATCAACTCTTTCTCTTAAGACCCTTCAAGCTCATGAAAAAAGAGTCCCTTTAAGACAATAGAAATACTTTTAACCTATTATAATTTATCTTAAACACTAATTAATCTTAAAATGGTGCTCTACTCTCATTCACGCCTTTCAACATTTGAACAATGTCCTTTAAAATTTAAATTTAGATATATTGATAAGTTAGAACCAGAAATAAAACAGTCTATAGAAGGTTTTCTAGGAAATAAGGTTCATGATAGTCTTGAATTTATTTATAGAGAAGCTTGCAAAGGAAGAACAGTTGAACTAGATGAACTAATTGAATTTTATATTCAAGTTTGGAACAAAGAATATACAAATGAAATAAAAGTAATAAAAGAAGAATTAAATGCAGAACATTATTTTGAAAAAGGAGTTAAGTTTTTAATTGATTACTTTACAGAAAATTATCCATTTAAAGATAATACTATTGCAGTTGAAAAACAAATAATAATTGATTTAGATAAAGAAAATCCAGGAAAATACAAACTTCAAGGATTTATTGACAGACTTGTTCATAATAAAGATACTAACATTTTTGAAATCCATGATTATAAAACAGGTCAAATAAAAACCCAAGAGGATTTAGATAAAGATAGGCAACTCGCATTATATTCTCTAGGCATAAGAGAATCTTTTCCAGAAGCTGCAGATATTCATTTGATCTGGCATTTTCTTGATCTTAACAAGAAAATGAGTTCAAGAAGAACTCTTGAAGAATTAAATCAATTGAAGCAAGAGATAATTAATTTAATAAATAAAATTGAGTCTACTAGTGATTTTCAAGCAAATCCAGGAAACCTCTGCAAATGGTGTGAGTTTCAAGGATATTGTGATTCTAGGGAAGAATAGGATTATTCTTGAGAATTTTCACACAAATTCTTATATACTCTCATTTATATTTTATAGTTCTAACTTATTGTTAATATCAATAACTAAAAAGATAAGGATGAGTAGAAAAAGTAATTGTATTATAAACTTTGCAAAAACTCTTAATATCTTTTAATTTAAATAAAATAAAAAAAGGTAAATAAAATATGTGGTCATTATATGAAGATGAAAAAGAATTGAAGCCCTTGATTTTTTCAAATGGAAAATCCCAGGCAGACGTAGTTAAAGAAGTCATTGAAGGAGTCAATCAAGGCCATAAAATAATATTTATAAGGGGGATGATGGGCACAGGAAAATCTGCAATTGCCCTAAATCTCGCAAGGAAATTTGGAAAAACATCTATTGTTGTTCCAATAAAATCTCTTCAAGAACAATATATTAAAGACTATTCTGAAAACAAATATGTTCTTCTTAATGGAAAAAAACTAACAATCCAACCAATTCTTGGAAGGCAGAACTTTAAATGCAAATATCTTGAAGAAGATGAAATAAAAGGTCTTGAAAATATTCAAAAGAAAGAGATGCAAATCTTTTTGAAACTCTTCAAGAAAGATCAAGACCAAATAAGGCTAAAACAGATACCTGTGATAATAATTATCTTCCTTGTAAAATAGAAATAAAAGAAAAAAATCTTTCAATATTAAAAGAATATATTAAAAAAAATCCCGCTGTTAAACTTTCTAATTTTGATTCTGTTGAAGACATAAAAAGAATAACAATTGCTCCTGTTTGTGAGTATTGGTCACCAATAGTTGCAGAAGAGTTTGAAACAAAAAGATTCAAGGATGCAATAAAAAAGCAATACACAGGAATAAACAAGAAAAAATATGCTTTTTACCAAAGAAAATCAGGTTGTCCTTATTATAATCAGTATAATGCCTATATTGATGCAGATGTTATAATTTTTAATAGTTTAAAATATAAAATTGAAAGTATGATGGGAAGAAAACCTGCAACAAATATTGAGATAATTGATGAATGTGATGAATTTTTAGATAGTTTTGCAGAACAAGAACAGATCAATATTTCAAGACTTCAATTTTCCCTTAATATGCTTTTTTCTCCAGATCCAAAAATAAAAGAAACAATTGATAAGTTAATAGATATAACAAATGCAATCAAGGTTTCTGAAAAATTAAAAGAATCAGATGAAATTCATGAGTTAAACAATACTCTTGTTCAGGAATTGTTAGAAACTGTTCTTGAAAATCCAGATCTTTTGGATTTAATTGAATCAGATGACCATAACTATTTATTTCATCTAGACAAGGCTGCAAAAAAGTTTTATGATTTCATGGATGAAACTTTTTTTTCAGTTGAAAAAAGAGAAAATGATAAAATAATCACTTTAGTAACAACAAACTTAGATAAGCAACTTAAAACAATGGTTGATAATAATAAAGTTGTTGTAATGATGTCTGGAACAATTCATTCTGAAACGGTTTTAAAAAATATTTTTGGTCTTGATACATTTAAAGTAATAGAAGCAGAAATTGAACATCAAGGAGAACTAATAAAATGTAAGCATGGTTATGAAGTAGATTGCAGCTATGAAAGCTTTAGATCAAAAAGAGTAACAAGAGAAACCTATCTAAAAGCTCTTTCAAAATCCATCAGCTGTGCAAAATCTCCAACCCTTGTTCATGTCAATAGTTTTTCAGATCTCCCAACAGATCAGGAAAAAGCTCTGTTTAGTTTAGATAATCTTCCAACTCAAATAGAATTAATAGAAGAGCAAAACAATGATCCAACAGCCAAGCGAGTAAGGGAATTTAGAGATAAAAAAACAAAAATTCTATTCACAACAAAATGCAATAGGGGTGTTGATTTTCCAGGAGACATATGCAATAGCATAGTTATCACAAGATTTCCCTATCCCAACATATCATCAATCTTTTGGAAAATTCTCAAGAGAAACAAGCCTCAACATTTCATGTCCTTTTACATGGATAAGTCAAGGCGAGAGCTTATGCAAAAGGTTTATCGAGGTTTGCGAAGTAAAACTGATAAAGTTTATCTTTTATCTCCTGATAAAAGGGTGTTGGATTTTAATTTTGACAGAGATCCTAAAAAATAAAGATAATTGCTGGCGGAATTAAAATGTTTAAATTCGATCACGATAACAAGAAATAAAATTTTATTAATTATTCTTTTATTTTAATTCCTTATCAGTCTTATATCCTAATCCATTCAACATTTTTTTCATTCTAATAAAGTAATTAATAGTTTCATCCAAGTCTTCAAACCACATTATTGCTTTATATCTTTCTCTTGGAATTGTTTTTTTCTTGCTAAATAATACCTCTACAAATCCATTTTTAAGTTTTTTATAACCAACAATCTTATGAGATTTATATTTTTCTTTTTCAATATAAAATAAACCACCATCCCAAAGTATAATATCTTTGTTTTTTAAATCAAAAGTTGATGCTCCATTTTTCATAACCCAATCCTTTATTATTTTATATTTTCTGTTTTTCATCTTCTCCATCTTTTAATCTTTTTAATAATTCATATTTTTCTCCTTTTTCAAATCCAGCATTACACCAAGGACATTTAATAGTAAACTTCCCATACTCTCTGGCATCCATTTCCCCTAGGGGAACTAAATCTCCAATTGCCCACCAACCAAATCCATAGCATTTAAGACATTTGTTTTTCATGTTAATTTAAAAGGCCATATAGAAAAATTAAGCTAAGATTAATGAGCTTTAATCCCTAATCTCTAAACCTTAATTTTTAATCTGTAATCTTTGAAGCATCACATCACAACAGTAAGGATATTATCCTCCAATTTGCATTTGGAAATGTAATTCTTAAACTCTCTTAATCTACAGGCCCTTCTTACCTATAAAATAGATAAGCATAAACTAATAATCGAGTAATTCAGTATTCCAGTTAGAAATCTGAATTTTATTGTCTAAAGCAGTTTTTTCAGCCTCTAATTTTTCAATTTCTTCTTCAGTCTCAGATTCATCTAACTGAGGGATATAGTTTTTAGTGTCTTTGTCAAAATACCAACGATCTCTTTTTCTCTCAAATAAACTAGACAGATTACTAAGTTTACTTCTTATATCTCCTATCTTAATAATTGCTTCAGCAATAGTTAAGTTATCTCTTTCCAATTTAGAGCTGATATTTGTTTTTTGTATCCTTATTTTTAATTTTCTTATATCTTCTATTTTCTTTTCAATATCTTCTGATAATTTTTTAGGATCAAATTCAGTCTTTTTTCCTTCCTCTACAAAAACATTCTCCTTTCTAAGAGAAATTAGTCTAGCTAACCTAGATTTTTCTTTTTTCAATAAACTTAAAGCTTCACCAAGATTCATTTTTATCACCAAGATAGAATAAAATCCAGAATTTATATAACTAATACACATGTTTTTGCACCCTCAAAAACATACCTTGATTTACTAATTATTTTCTTGATAAGAATTCAATAACTTTTTTCTTTTTTTCTTTAGTTTTTCAGGAACCTCTAAGAAGTTTTCATCACTAACAACATCTTCTCCTGTTTTTGATTCAAGTTCTTTTCTTGCATTGCCTGCCACTTCTCCACCCTGTTTTGCAGCAATTTTATTTTCATCCAAGCCTTGAGCATCTTTTGCCTTTGTAATTGCTGTTGTAGATGCCTCTCCAAGCATAGAAAATATTAATTCTAAGTCATCCATATGATCTCTGAGATTTTCTTTCTTCAAATTCTTGAATTTTTTATATTCTTCGACTGTTTTACCAAATGTTGCCTGGCTTATTTCATTTGTCAGTATAGCAAACTCATTTTCTTTCTCTATCTTCCTGTTTTTCCATTCATCAGTCAGTTCTTGTCTTATTGCTATTCCTCTTAATCTCTTTTCAATCCAATCCTTAGAATATCCCTTTAGTTCATAAAGTTTTTTCATTCTTTCTTGGGCAAGCTCTGGATTTTCTATTTCTTGTATTCTTTCGTAACCAATCTTAGCAAGCCATCTTTTGAATGGCTCTGCCTTTTTAGATGGAATTGACTGGATTATCCTGAATATACCTTCAGTATCTACACAATTCATAGATTGTTTTCCTCCCTCTGTCTGAATTGGAAGGGTACGGACAATTTGTCCCCACCCCTCTTCTAAAGGTTTGTCCCTCTGTTTCATTTTTGAGATGTAGTCTTTGGGATTAATAGAGTCAGTTAAAGTGACTATAACATCTTCTAAGACAAACCACCATCTCTCTGCAAACCAAATTCTTCGAATAGCTTTGCCATTAAAAATAGCAATATGAGTATCTTCCTCACTTTCACCTTTTTTTTTGTTATTATCTTCAGCCATAATGTATCTAAATTATTATAGTTTAAATTTGTTTATATTATTCAATAACCTTTTTATTATCTGCTTTCCTTCCATCAGTATAAACAGCTATAATCTTCCTCCCATTTTCATCTTCTGCTAAATATGAATATAATTCTTTTCCTTTCTCCAATAAACATCCTTCAGCAACAAGCTTGTTTATTGAAATATAATAAGTCACTCTTTTCAAGCTAATTTTACTCTTCCATCCAAATCCAATAAATTTAAATTTCATAAATATTTTAGGCACCTCAAATATATAAATCTTTTGGTGCCTAAAGATTTAAATATAATTTCTTCCTTAGACAATCATGAAAGTACAGAAAAGATTTTTAAGAAAATACAAAAATAAGGATTATTATAAATATGTTATTAATATTCCTCCAATGATGGTTAAAGAATCCGGGCTTCAAGGGTATGAATTAGATGCAGAATTAAGTAATGGGGAGATAAGGATTAAGAAAAAAAAGCAACAAAAACAACATAACGCAAAATAGTATTAAAAAAGAAGAAAACTAAATCTCAATATAATGCATCCATATTATTAATCAATATATTTGTTTAAAGATTCACAGGTTCATCTTTTTAATATTATCAGATCAAAAGTCATCAGTCATATTTTTATAATCCCTTTGTTAAAAGAGTCAGAAGCATTGTTACATAATTTCCTTTGGAACTTCAAAGGGCTTATTTGAAAAAACAATATCTCCTGCCTGGGAAATAGCTTTCTTACAGAGAGTATTTACTTCATCATATCTTTCATTTATTGATTCAATCTCAATTGCAGAACTGTATCTGGCTTCTTCTCTTTTGTCAACATCAGACTCTTCACCTTTTTTTGAATAAACTGTTATTCTTTTAATAAAATCATCCTCATATTCAATTAATTCTTTTAACCTTGCATATTCAAGAAATAATGCAGTGTATTTTTGACTCCGAGATTCAATCCCAAATTTCGAAAGAATTGCGAGTGCACAATAATAAAGAGTATAAAACCATTCTTCAGGAATCTTATAGTCAAATCCTTTTTCCTTATAGAAATCGCAAAGTTCTAATTCTCTTTTGGCTTTTTCAATGTATTCTCTAGCTTTTTTGGGATCAGAATCTATGATTATCAAACCTTTGTGTTTTATTTCATTTTTCTCATCTCTTTCAGATTTGTTGAAACATTCTTTTAATGTTTTTTCTAGTTCTTCTAAATTCATTATCCTAACTCTCCTATTAATTTAACATAATCATCCTGCCCAAATAAGATAACTCCTTTTTTTAAAGCATCAACATATGCTTTATTATGTTTTTTAAGTTCATTTTTAAATTCTTCTTTAGTTAAATCAATTAAATGGATTTTTTTTGCTTGAGATTTCTGCATCTTGTTTTTTATCTCATCTATAGATTTAAAATTTTTTTTGTCTGAAACAATTAAAATATCAATATCATTTGCTTCTTTAGGATTAGTTAGCATACTTCCAAATAAGATAATAAAATCAGAATATTTTTCTAATAGGGCAAATTCAAATCTCCATCTTTCGTTATTCAGAGCTTCTTTTGTAAGGAGCAATGAAATTGTCTTTAAAGCAAGTAAATTTTTAAATTCAAGTTCAACTTTTACAACACTTCTTTTTGTATTCGCTATAGATTTAAGAGAAATCAATCTATCTTCAGATAATTTTCTCAAGGTTTTCCAAAGTCCCTGCCTAGTTATTCCAAGGGAAAGAGCAAGAGATGTTGCAGTATGTTCAAAAAAAGGCTCTTTAATCAATATTTTTAATATCTTTTCAAAAGTCTTTTCAGATGTTTTAGTTATATTCTTATTATTATCTTTATTATTTGTTTTCATATTAGTCAGTTAATTATTGTCTCCATTTAGTTGATAGCTATAAACTAATAGGTTGATAGTATTTATAAACCTTTCTGCAGAATACTATTTTAGTAATATTCAAAGTTATTCAGTTCTCACAATTGAGAACTTTTTGAATTAGTTAAGTTAGGGAGGAAGAGCAGTACAACAAATCTTAAATTCTAATCTCCCTTTTAACAATCAATGAAACCAAAAATCACAATAATTAAATCAGACATAACAAAAATAAAAGCTGATGCTATTGTTAATGCAGCTCATCATACTCTCATGGGTGGAGGAGGTGTTGATGGAGCAATTCATAGAACTGCAGGTAGTGATTTAATTAAAGAATTTATTAAATTAAGAAATGAAAAATATCTGCATGGGCTTAATACAGGAGAAGCAGTTGCAACAAAAGCATATAATCTAGAAAAAACAAATAATGTAAAGATTATTATTCACACAGTTGGCCCAAGATTCTACAATGGAGATCTAGATCTTTTAAAAAATTGTTACATAAACTCTCTAAAGCTTGCAGAAGAAAATAATTGTAAGTCAATTGCTTTTCCAGCAATTGCAACAGGAGCTTATGGTGTTCCAATTGAAAAATCTGCAGAAATCGTAAGAAATGTTTTGAATTCTTATGAATTCAAAGAAGGAATAATCGAAGAAGTTATTTTGGTGTTGTGGAGAGAGGAAGATAAATTGGTGTATGAGGAAATTATATTACACAATAGGAGATAATTTTATATACCTCTATTGCTTCTTATATTCATTAAGTCCCCGGTATGACTCGCAAGAGAAATACCGGGATTTTACCATAAATTTAATTAGTTCTAATATCTTTAATTTTATGCAAGAAATTATTAAACCCAAGAAAAAAGCAATTCTTTTCATAGATGGAAACAATTGGTATCATAATACTAAAAAGATTATAGACACTAAAGAGATTGATTTTATTAAATTAGGCAATTTTATTGCAAACAAACTTGATTTAAATATTTCTCAGATAAGATATTATAATTCTATACCTGATATAAATGAAAATCCATTACTTTATCATAAACATATGGAATTTTTATTAAATTTGGAGAGACAAGGAATAAAAGTATTTAAGAGAAAACTACAAAAAACTTCTAATGAAGAGGTTTTAAAACAAAAACAAAAATTATTGGAAAGAATAGACTTATGTAAAGCTTGTTTCCCATTAGTAAAATTAAATTGTTTTGGTTGTATAGGTAATACTTCTAAAAAAGAAAAAGGTGTTGATGTTAAAATAGCTGTAGACCTGATTAGAAAATGTTTAATAGAAAGTGAATGTGATGTTTGCATTCTTATTTCAGGAGATGCAGATTTTATTCCAGCCATGCAAACAATAAAAGATGCAAAAAAAGAAGTAATCACTACATCTATTTATACAGGATATTCTAGAGAATTAAGAGCAGGAAAATTTAGATATCTTTATTTAACTCCTGAAGATCTTAATAAAAATTGCATGAAAGATTATAAAAAATAAATTTTTTTATTACAATGAAAATCCTAGATTTTCCAAAAGACGGTCGGCCTCGTGAAAGATTTCTTAAACTTGGTCCAGAAGCATTGTCAGATGCAGAATTGTTCGCAATTCTCCTAAGAACTGGAAGTAGGGGTGAGAAAAACAAAGAAGGCGAATTAATGCCAGGTGAAAATGTTATTGATATGTCTAATCGGCTTATTGCCGAATATGGTTTAGACAAGTTGTTCGATTGTTCATTAAAAGAACTTCAAGATATAAAAGGCATTGGTCCAACCAAAGCAATGCAGATATTAACAATTGCAGAAATTCAAAAAAGAATCAATCAGTCCAAAAAACCAGTCAAGCGAATCTCCTGTGCCGAAGATGTTTTTAATCTCATGCATGAGAGATTAAAAGACAAAAAAGAAGAACATTTTTATGTCTTACTTTTAGATACAAAAAACAACTTAATCGGTGAACCCGTTTTAATAACAAAAGGTATATTAGATGCTTCAATCATCCATCCAAGAGAAGTTTTCAAGCCTGCAATAAAGAACTCAGCAAGCAAAATAATTCTGGTACATAATCATCCGAGTGGGGATGCAACGCCGAGTGGAGAGGATTTAGAGATTACAGAGAAGTTGATGAAGGCAGGGGAAGAGATTGGGATAATTGTTCTTGATCATATTGTTGTTGGAAGAGGGGAGTGGGGGAGTTGGAAGGAAAGAAGCTAAGAAAATTGAAATATCTCTTTTACAAAAATTGCACCATATTTTTCAAATTTCTTTTCTCCGATTAGTTCTTTCATGCTTCCTAAAGAAACAGGCCTTTGTTTTACCATTTTCTTTAGCATAGAATCATGGAAAATAACATAAGGTGGATAATTTTCTTTTTTAGCTAATTCTAATCTTATTTTTTTAAGATGAGAAAAAAGCATCTCTTCTTCAGGATTGAGAATAATTTCTTCTTTTTCTTGGACAGAATCTTCTTTTATCTCATTCTTACTATTAATTCTTTCTATTTTCTCTTCAATTCTTGGAGATATATCATCGATTAAAGAATTAAACTCTTCAATACTATCTACATTTATTTTTAAGGAACCCAAATACCATATCCCTTTTGCAGTTTGTTTTAATTCAATACTAAATTTTGAGGTTTTAAGTTCTTCCATTTTCATACAACAAATTTTTTAGCTCGGGAAATTTATATTCTTTAAGCCTTGGTTCATCTTTTATAAACTTATACTCATTTGGGCTAAAATGCTTGTCAGCAGTTACAAAAAAGAAAATATCTTTATTCTTTTGCATTTGTATTGCACTGGTTAAGACTCGAGAGTCTGCAAAATCTGACATAAAATCATGAATTACTGAAAGGACAAAATCATTTAACTCTGACTTATTTATTGCTATTTCATTTACCTTATTTTTTAGAAATAAGTCTAAAGAAGCTTTTAAAAAATCTACTTCAGAGTCAAAATCTTGTTTTAATCTATTAATATCTTTATCTTTGAGTTTTAAGTACAATTCTTGGACAAAAAGAGTATCTTGTTTATTCAAGTAGATAGTATTTTTATAATCTAATTCATAACCAGGGTCTCTTATTTTTTTTAAAACGCATTCGTAGATTTCTTTTCTTTGAAGGATAACTCTATTTAATTCATCTTTAACTATAAAAGAAATAAATATTTTTTCATTTGAAGATTTTATATATTCAAAGCACTTTTTTCTTAATTGTTCTTTTATATAATCATATTCAAAATATTTTATTATAACTGTACTATCTAAAAAAGAATCCATTTTATTCTCTCCAAACCTCACTATCAATCCATTTGTCAATGACTTTTCTTGCTTCGGAATCTATTTCAGTTAATTTAGGAGGGGCCAATTTTTCTGGAAGGTTTTCTATATAGACTTCTCTTAATTCACTTATATTATCTACAGTCATATGATATTTATTTTCTAATATCTGTCCAAGTAAGATTGATATTTCTTGTTTTGAATAACCTATTTTTATTAAAGAATCTATTAGCATCTTTGAAGCAATATATTTCCATAATGAATCAAATGCTAGCAGGAATTTATTCTGGAATTCAAATTTATCAAATAACTTAATATAATTTGCCCCAAGAATTATTCCATAAAATTCACTCATTATTTCTTCAAAAGATCTGTCATAGGATAGTGTTGCTGTAAGAAATTCAAAAAAAAGCTGGGAAATATCTTTATATTTCTTTGTTTCAAGTTCTCTATATATCTTTTCTTTTAATACATAAACAGTATTTTTAGATTTCTGATAATACTCTACTCTTAGTTCTCTTATCAGGTATTTAGTGTTGTTTCTTATCCACTGTTCAATTGCCTTTTTTATTTTGCTTGAATTTTCAGGCACAAATTCAGTATAATAGTTTTTTTGGCTGTCTATAATCATTAAAGGCATAGGTCCGTAGATATACCAAACAATAGGAAGTTTAAGATCAAGCTCTGTATTTATTTCAGCACAGAGTTTTGCAAGCTCTGTTTTTCTTATAGGCTTTGTTGTTATTTCTTTATATTTTTGAATTGCATTATAAAAAATAAACTTTAGCATATCTCTTTCTTCTTCTGTAATTGGAATATTAAAATATGTATCTCCAGTTATCTTTTGATAAATGACCTGGTCATTATATGAAATTTCTTTTATATTTCTCTCCCTAATCATCTCTTCAACATAACTTTTAACAGTAGACCAGTTAGAATTTATTGCTTTGCTTATCTCCTGAGCATTAAGGGGCTTGTCATTCAAGGTTTCAAGTATTTTTTGTTTAATCTCTTCAGGTTTTTTTCTTTCATTCAGCTCTGCCATTTGAGTTTCAACCCTCTTTTTTTATTTTTCATATATTCTATAAAAAAGATGAGTATATAAACCTTATTACTATTAGTATAGACATATAGATATAGATAGTATAGAATAAATATATTATATTCGAAATACAAAAAATAATATAATTGGAGAAGAACCCGTTTTAATCACAAAAGGCATATTGGATGCTTCAATTGTCCATCCAATGTCATTAAGTTAAGCATAGAAACATTTATAAACTTAGAGCTCTTAAGAGCTCTATGAAAAAGATAGAAATTAAACATAACGAGTTAACTCTTAAA
>JAGVIM010000089.1 GCA_020056045.1 Nanobdellota archaeon
AGTATATTTAAACCTGCCGATTAATAATTTTTAATAAAAATTGAAGAATGTTAAGTTTGACTCTGGACTTAACAGATACCATAAGCTTATAAATCCCAGATTACTTTCTTAATTATATTTTTTCTTTAACAAAATTGTATTCTTCTAAGTTTTCATAAATAGGACCGTTTTCAAGAAGTTCTGATTTTTTAAATGAAAAAGAACCAATCTTAAATTTCATATTTTTTGGTTTTATACTCTTTAAATACTCAAATAATTCTTTTTTAGCCCCAACAGATTTAACTCTTGCAATAGTAATATGACACATAAATCTTTCTTCAACACTAAATAAACTCTTGAGCTTTTCATCAATTTGCTTTTGTAAATCAAAAATACCCTTACCATTTAATTTAATCCAAATAATGCGAACAACTTTTTTGTTAAAAACTCCAACTTCTCCCAATCCTACATTAAAATTTTCAAATTTTACTTGCTGTAACCTTTTTTTAACTTCTTCTATTTTTCCCTCATCAATCTCTCCAAAAAACTTTAAAGTCAAATGTAAATTATCTCTTTCAGTAAATTTACCATTAAAAAGAACTTTTTTCTTTAATTTATTTTGAATATTCTCAATTTCAGTTACAGCTTCAAGAGGCAAATCAAGTGCAATAAAACATCTCATTCTATCTCTTTCAAAAACTCCAAAATTAATTTTTTAATTTTTTCTTTAGTTTTAAGATGAAATTTATAACTAGTACCACGGGGATCCTTTATATTCCAAAAAATTATTTTACCATTATCAATTAAATAATCAGGCCATGTTTCTTTTTCAGCCATAACAATTATTTTATTATAATTAGGTAAATGATTTTGAGTTAATTGTTTTCTAAAATTATTAGCCAGATTAACCCCTTCCTTGTTCATAACATCAATAACAAATCTTGCTTTTTCATTCTCACAAATTTTTTGTCCTTGTTTTTCTCCTACAACAGTTCCAACACTACTCGATCTATGTTTTTTTGAATACTTATTAAATAATGCTTCAGCCATCTGGCTCCTCCCAACATTTCCCTTACAAATAAAAAGTATTTTCATCTTATTTTTTCTCCAAGGCCTTCAAAAATTTTATTTTTGAATGGACTAGAAAATTTATTTTCTAGGTCTTTTTCTAAAAGAGCTTATATCATCTCACTCAATATTTTAGCCCCTAATCTAACAGTCATACCTCTAAAATCTTTATCAGGATTTATCTCCACAATATCTGCTCCACAAAAATTATCTAACAACATTAATCTTTTAACAAAATAAATTAAATCTCTACTGCTCATTCCACCTGGCTCTATTTCAGAAACTCCCGGAGCAAATGCAGGATCAACACAATTAAGATCAACACTAAGATAAAACCCTGTTGAATTTCTAGCCCTTTCCATAATTAAATCACAAACCCCTTCTAAATCTTCTTGCAATAATTCCATTTTTATAACTGTTATTTTATTCTCTTTTAAAAAACTCATTTCTTCTTCTAAAATACTTCTAGAAGAAATAACAACCAAATTATCAGGATCATAACCTGTTTCAATTAATTTTCTTAACCAATCTCTATTCTTTGCCTCTTTTCCAGGAATTTTACAATCAACATGAGCATCAAAAACAACTAAAAAGGGTTTTTCCTGAACTTTATTAAATGATCTTAAAATAGAATAACTAATACTATGATCCCCACCTATAAAAAAGGCCTTTGAATGTTTTTCAAAAATTTCCTTACAATTTTCATAAATTAACCAATTTGCCTCTTCAATATTTTCAAGATTTACATGAATTTCTTCTAAATTTAATTTATCAAATTCTATTTTCTTATCTTTTTCACTATATTCAATAAATCTGAGTTGTTTAAGAATCTCTACAGGAGCTTTTTCACAACCTTTACTGATTCCATCTGAATTAATTAATCTCACCCTTATTATTTGCATATGAACTCCTACTGCAAAGCAGCATTTATTGAATCTTCTACATAATCAATGCAGAATCTACTGCCTTAAATTTATTCAACTCATTTTTACTACCCCAAACCTATTTATATAGCTTTTTCCTTATAAATTAGTCTTTTCTTATTAATGAAAGGAGGTTAAAATGAAAAAAAGTATTTTAGATTGGATTGCATTAATCCTGGTAATTGTTGGTGCAGTAAACTGGGGGTTGGTTGGAATCGGAAGTCTTATGAAATCAAACCTTAATGTAGTAAACATACTATTGGGTTCAATACCTTCATTAGAAAACATCGTTTACATATTAGTTGGATTAGCAGGATTATATACAATTTATTATCTTGTTAAAGACTAATCATTTTAAATTTTTTTTTGTTTTTTATTAAATATAATTAATTTGGAACAAGTGCAACAAAACTATATCCTTTTAATTTGCTTAATTCTTGAACCTCTTTTAATTTGACTTTTGAAATATTTTCTTCATAATTATAATAATTTTCAGCATTTCCCCCTATTTCTTCAGATAATAAATCAATCATTGTTGAATCACATTTCTCTTTACTAATTTGTTTTAATCCTATCAATGTTTCCTTTGCCTCATCAAAATCTTTTTGTTTTAATTCCCCTAATTTTTTAATTTCTTTTAAAACAATTTCCCTTACAGCCTTAATTTTTTCCTTAACAGTACCAGTATAAATAATCTCATAGGAATAATCCTTAGATTGTTCTAAATGACTTTTAATTGCATAACATAATCCTCTTTTTTCCCTAACTTCCTGAAATAATCTAGAACTCATACCATTTCCCAAAATTGAATCAAAAATTTCAGCAGCATATCTATTTTTATCATTTAATTTAGGCATATGAAAGCCAATAACCTCATGTGCCTGATCTATACCTTTTCTTTTTTCAACTAAACTTCCATTTTTTGGAAGAATTTTAAGATTTTTTATAGACTTGTTAATTCTGGGAAATTTTTCAGCTTCATTTAAAACCTGTTCCCATTCACAATCCCCAACAACACAAAAAACCATATTATTTGTAGAATAAATAGAATTAAATAATTCAACAACTCTTTCCCTAGATAAACCTGCAACAGTTTTTAAATTTCCCGCAATAGACATATTAAATGGCGTTTTGTATAACCTGTCCTTTATCATCTCAAGCACATAACTGCTCGGATTATCATGATACATTTTTATTTCTTCAAGAATTACCTTTCTCTCTCTTTCCAATGCTTCTTTTTCAAATAAAGGATTTAATACTAAATCCCTGCTTATATCTGCACCTAGTTCAAAATGTTTACTAGGTAATTTATTCCAAAAACAAGTTATTTCCTCCCCTGTAAATGCATTCAATATCCCACCCTTACCCTCTATCTCCTTAGGTATATCAACAACACTTCTATTCTTTGTTCCCTTAAACACAAGATGTTCAATAAAATGACTTATTCCCTTAATTTTCTCAGTTTCATACTGTGCCCCAAATTTAACAGAAGTTGAAACTGCAATAACAGGTATTGATCTTTTTTCAAATATAACAGTAATTCCATTATCAAGTTTTTTACGATAAAAATCAATATCTTTCATTTTTCTCTTTTTAATATTTATATTAAGATAAACAAAATTCCTCTATTAAACCTTTCTGCCTTACTTCTGGATGAAACAAAACCCCATAAATATTCTTCTCATTATGTTTTATAGCTTGGCTAAACTCTTTTCCACAAAAAACTTCAAAATATTTTATTTTACTAAAATCAACATAATTATTATGTAAATGATAAACTTCACATTTTCCTAAAAGTCCCAAAAAGTTTTTATCAAAATATTCAGAATAAAAACCAATTTCACTCATTTTTCTTATCTTTCCCCCAAATACCAATCCAATTATTTGCATCCCCCCACAAATCCCAAGAACCGGCTTCTCAATATCTTTTATCCAAGAAAACTTTTTTATATTTTTAATAAACTCATTATCAAAAAGGCTAGTTCCACAAATAACAATCTTATTACATTTGTCTAAATCCTTTTTATCAACCTCTTTATAGTACTTAACAAAATATTTTATTTCATTTTTTTCTAGAATATCACAAATAGGTTTAACAAATTCATAATAATGTAACTTCTCTTTACAAATATTAATAACAAGGATCATACTTTCACCTCTTTCTTAAACATCAAAAATTCTTCAGAAAATTTTTGTGGCTTAAAAATTCCCTCCAAAGAATTTTTAAACAATGGACAATTAACAACAAATGTTTCAGCCTCTCCACCTTCAAAAGCTAAATGAAATCTATATTTCTTACTTAATTGGATAAGTTCTTCTAAATTTTTATTATCAATTTCCTTTCCAACCCAATTTTTATCTAATCCATCTGCTGCAACTGAAACTAAAATTACCTTAAATTTATTTTTTAACAGATCTTTCCAATGTTCTTCTGCATTTTTCTGCCAAAGAGGATTAAAACATTCTAACTTTAACTTATTACAAATCTTTTGAACTCTTGAAGCCTGATAAACACTTTCAATAGCTCCTGTCACAACACCTTCAATCTCATATCTTTTAATTGCCAGTTTGATTGCCGTTTCTAAATCTACAAGCTCATGCTCTTTTTCTCCCCTAGTCTTAACAATAATTAAAGGAATCCTCATTTCTTTTGCCTGTAAAAAAACTTTTTCAATAAAAGGAGTATGAAACATATAACTATCCCTATTTTCAGAAACAATACTAATTAAACAACAAATCTCGTGGCCCTCTTGCTTAGCTAAGTAAGAGGCATAACATGAATCTTTCCCTCCAGAAAATAAAATACCTAATTTCATATACTAACAATCAATATTTAAATTATAAAGTTATGGTAAACCAACAAGTTTTAAAAAACAAACAAACTATAAATAATAGGAGAATAAAAATAAAATGCCAATAAATGCCGGTTTTGAATATGCAAGAGCAGAAGAAAAATATTACAATGCTCAAACTGATTCACAAAGACTAATTGCGCTTGAAGAAATGCTACGTACTGCTCCAGCCCATAAAGGTAGCGAAAGATTTAGAGGAGACATACGTCTAAAAATTAAAAAATTAAAAGAATCTATGATTAAATCAAAAAAATCAGGAAAATCAAACAAAAAAGGAATAAAAAAAGAAGATCTTCAAGTAGTTATTATGGGGCTAACTAATTCTGGAAAATCTTCTATTCTAAAATCAATGACTAATGCAAATCCAAAAATAGCAAGCTATGGTTTTACAACAATGCAACCAGAAATAGGAACTTTAAATTATGCTAACTGCAATATCCAAATAATAGATCTTCCACCAATAGCAAGCGATAACTTTGATCATGGGGTAGTAAACAATGCAGACACAATTTTAATAGCCGTAGAAAAAATAGATGAGATTGAGATAGTATTAAATTCTATAAAGAATAAAAATGCAAAAAAAATAATTGTTTTTAATAAAATAGATCTATATGATATAAAAACAAAAAGAAAAGTTTCTGAAACTCTAAAAACAAAAAAATATAATTTTGTTTTAATTTCAACAAAAACAAATGAAGGTTTAGAAGAACTAAAAGAAAAAATATTTAAATCATTTAATATAATAAGAATTTACACAAGACAACCGGGGGGAAAAGAAGATAATGTTCCAGTAATAATGCCCCCAGATTCAACACTAGAGCAAGTTGCAGAAAAAATTCTTCATGGCTATAGCAAAAGAATAAAATCTGCAAAAGTTTGGGGTCCTTCGAGCAAATTTGCAGGACAAAAAATAGGCCAAAAACATGTTGTTAAAGACAAAGATATTATTGAATTCTATACTGAATAAAAATATAAAACTCAATTGAATTCAACACTCAATAAATCCTTTAACTTATTTATACATCCTCATTACTAATTAATCTAATCTCTTACCCATTGAAACTTATTTTTATTTTATATCACATTAACAATATTACAGAAAATCTATATTACATCCTATGTTTTAATTAACCCCTATCTTTAAAAGTTTAAATAACCTAAAAAATAATATGGGAATACTAGATTACCTTAAAGAAAGTCTTTCAGCAGGAATAAGCGATTTTATGAAAGAAATTGAAAGAGAATTTTCAAGAACAATTCTAAAAAGAGTATATCTTATCAAAAAACAAATAATGAAAGAATTAATTGCTATTTTTATTATACTAATTTCCCTGGGACTATTGGCAATATCTGCAATTTTCTTTTTAATTGAATATATTCATTTAAATAAAACAATTTCATTCCTAATAATAGGAATAATTGTTTTAATAATTGGAATTTTTGTTAAAATCACAAATTAAATAAGATAATTAAAATAAAAGGAGGTAAAAATGGCAAAAGAAAAAAGATTTATTGAAAAAACAAGAGATGCTTTTGAAACTGCAGGTGAAAGATTAGTTGAAGCAAGAGATAAAACTCGAGAAACAATAGAAGAACATCCTTTTACTTCAATCATAATTGCAGCAGCAATAGGTGCAGTAGTGGGAGTCGCTACAGCAGAAGCAATAAGAATGATAAGAGGAAGAAATAGGGAATAGATAAAATCTGTAATAAAAAGACTTAAAAAAATATTTTATTTGTAAGCCTTTTTTGCTAATTCATTTAATTTCTTTTTATCTACTTTAGATAATAATCTAATTAGTTCATTAGCAATTGCATTTTTTAAATCCATGGGATGTAGTTTCTTTTCAACAACATCTTTCTCAATCTCAAGATAATTAGAATATTCTACATTTCCCCCAAACTTAACAGGCCTTTCAACTAATAATTTCTCTTTATTATCTTGTTTTATGGTCATTATTACATAGTTTAAAAATTCCATTATACCACAATCAGAATCTCCTTCAAGAAAATAAGATTTATTCACTTTTTCAATTATTGTTTTTTCATCATCAGTTAAATCAATCTTACTTTTAGGATCTGAAGAACTCATTTTCTTTCCAACCAATCCCTGAATCATTGGATTCATAATTTCAATTCTTGCATCATAACCAACACGAGGCAAGTTTTCTCTAGCAAACATGAATATTTTTCTCTGATCAACTCCCCCAAATTGGACATCAACTCCCAGATATTGCTCATCAAGAGCTTGCATTATTGGGTATATCAGTCCACCAAGAGCAGGATTTTCTCCCATTTTAACTACTTCTGAAGCAGCTTTTTTGCATTCTCCAATAGAATTCATACTAGCCATCTTCAAAACATCATAACTATATTCTGGCTTTAACTGAAATTCACTCCCCCTGACAAATTCTATTTTTTTTAAATCAGCCCCAGAAGCTTTTAAAAGTTGGGTTATTGCTTCTTTATAATAATCATATCTATGGTCTAAATCTACCCAGGGAGTTCCATCCAGTGCTCCATGTAAATCAGCTAATAAAACTTTAACCTTAAAACCAGCCCTGGAAAAATCACTTAATTTTAACATAGGAAGAAAATAAGCAACCGAAGGTTTTCCAGTAGGAGCAGTTCCCCAATAAACAACCGGATTTTTCTTTTCCCTTAACAGTTTTCTTAATTCTTCTTCTGTAACAATCTCCTGAGTATTTCTTTTAACAAGTTCAAACCTTTCTTCAACACTCATTTCTTTCATGAAAAATGAAATGATAAAACCTTATTAAAGTTTTCTATATCACCAAATCTTTCTGATTTAT
>JAGVIM010000103.1 GCA_020056045.1 Nanobdellota archaeon
GTCATTTTTTCTCCTCCTTCTTATCCCTTAAAGAAAATCCGCGATTTCCAAGTATTCTATTAATAAGCTCTTGTTCTTCCTTACTATTTTCAACTCTTTTAGCAACACTAGTCTGATTAGAATTATTTGTATTACTTGCATTATTATTACTTGAACCAGAATTATTAGTTCCCTTATTTGTCATTATATTTCTTATTAAATTATAATCAACAGGCACTTTAGGTTTAGCAGGAATTGATTCTCTAACAGGTTCTTTATATTCTGTTTTTATCTCTGCTTTCATCTCTGTTTTTGCAATTTCGCGAGGAACATTTTTTGCAAATTCTTCAATTTTTATTCTTTTTTCAAAAGAAAGTTCAGAATCAAAAGTTTGTTCATAATCTTTTAATTTATTCCTAATTTCTGTTTTTTCATCATCAAATCTCTGATATATTTCAGTTTGATTTGATGAGACAGGGGAAACTTTGTTTCTTTCTGTATCAATGATAATTCTTCCACATTCATTTTCAATTTCAGTTTTAATTTCTTTTTCCTCAACTTCAGAAGCTTCCTTAATAAACTCTTCAATTTTTTCTTCAGGAGTTTTTTCTAGAGCCGGCTTTCTAATTTCCCTAGAAATCTTAGAAGCACTTATTTCTTCACCAATAAAAGGGCGAGCTTCACTTACTTCGCGAATTTCACTTCTTTTTATATAAGAATCTATTAATTTTCCACTATTTAATTTTCCATGAGGATCATGTCTTGCCTTTATCCTTTGTATTATTTTAGATTCAAAAGATTCTAAAAAATCTTTCCTAGTTATACCATAACCATATTTACCAAGTTTAGCCTGCATTCTTTTCATAACACCCAAAATATCTTTTCTCTTATCTTTTTCACTATCTTTAAAAAAAGGACTTACAATTCCATTTCCAAGATAACCCAGATAGGGTATATTCATTGATTCTAAAATAACTAAAAACTCTTTTATTTTATCAAAAAATAATTTTGGATCCTCACTATTATAATATTCATTTAAACCCATTTTATAATAAAGATTATTAATGCTATTAAACAATTTTTTATATTCTTCACTTCTAATTTTTCCTCTTTCAGAATCAAATTCAATAACTAAATTATATTTTTCAGGAAATTCTAATATTTTGGAAGCTAATTTTGAAAAAAGCATAATACTTACAACTTCTTTTTCTTGTTTTAATCTTCTTCCAACATTTAAAACCTCATCAAGACTATCACTCTGAAAAACAGATGCAGTTCTTCTAATTTTTGGAATAACTCTTAATTTAGCACTTATAATTATTCCAGTAATTCCTTCCATACCACAAACTTCCATTAAATCTGCCTTGCTTGTCTTAATCAACTCCCCATTACCATTTACAAATTCAATTTCATCAATCCAATCTTTTATTGTACCATATCTCATAGCTCTTTTTCCTGAAGAATTTGTAGAAATCATCCCACCAATACTAGAAACTCCTTTATTTAAAGGATCAATAGGAAATTCAAATCCTTTTGCCATGAGTTTTTCATTTAATTCTTTTAAAGTTATTCCAGTTTCAACAACAACGATTCTTTTTGATGAATTAAACTCTAAAACTCGATTCATTTTAGTCATATCAACAACAATAGAATTCTTAGGAACACAACCCCCAACAAAACCAGTTCCAGCACCTCTTGGAACAATATCAAAATTACTTATTCTTATTATTTCTTGAACTTCTAAAACATTTTTAGGGAAAAAAATCTTTTCTGCATTCCCAAAAAGCCTTGAAGCATCAGTACAATAGCAAATTAATTCTTTTTTATTCATGCTTACTTCTTAAGCATGAATGCTTAAAAATATTTAATATTTTTATTGTGTTCATTTTTTATCTTCCAAAACTCCCTCAACTTCTTTATTAAATTCCTCTTCCTTATTATCCAAAACAATTTCATCTTCAACCTCTTCTTTCAACTTTTCAAAATCTTCTTTATTTTTAATCCCAAGTGCAATAGCCAGAATCTGAGACATTTCAAACACCTCAAGACCACTTTCTTTACAATTTCTTTTAAGTAATTCATATTCTGCAAGAGAACTAACAATAATTCTTTTAACCCCTATTCTCTTTGCCTGCAATATTCTTTCCTTAGCTATTTCATCAGCAAGTTCAGGATTTGTAAACATTAAACCACCACAACTTCCACAGCAAATACTTGTTGATTTTGAATCAAACATTTCTTTAACTTCATAACCAATAAGTTCTAAAATTTTCCTAGGTTCATCATAAATATCTAAATATCTTCCAAGATAACAAGAATCTTGATAAGTTACAGTTCCAATCGCCTTTGTTTTAATAAGTCCAGGCCTAAATTCAAGTTTTTCAAGAATCAATTTCCAAATATTATCAACTTTTATATTCCAATCAGGAAGAATTTTAGGATAATCTAAAGAAAACATTTTATAGCAACCAGGATCACTGGTTATAATTGTATTAATGCCTTCTTCTGAAAAAACCTCAAAATTTCTTCTAGCTATTTTCCTTGTTTCAGAATCATAGCCAGCTTCTAAAGCAGGAAGTCCACAGCATAATTTTTTATCAACAACCTTAAAATCTATTCCAAGCCTAGATAAAATCTTTTTATAGAGCTCAAAATTATCCTTATGATTAAAATAACAGCTACAACCAGGAAAATAAGCAGTTTTATTACCCTTAAATATTGAAAATATCCCCATTTTTATATTACCTCTTATATTACCTCTTATAAACACTAAAAAATATTTTAACTTTTAAGTATATATATAATATAAAACATATAATCTAGGATAATTTTTAATATGTCAAGAATTGTTTTTTGCGTAAACTCCCCACCTTAGTTCGAGAGAAAGCAAAAACAATTCTTGAGCACACTAAAAAAACTTTCAGAAGTTTTTTGGTGCGCTCAGAAATTTTATGAAAAATTTCTGATGTGCTCAAAAACCAGACACGCCATACACTTCA
>JAGVIM010000029.1 GCA_020056045.1 Nanobdellota archaeon
AATGGAGATATTATTGCAAAAAAATTAAAACAAGTAAAGGCAATGGCACTTTCTGGAAAAACAAGTGACTGGTATGGTGAAAGATTTTACAATCATTCAACTCTTAATAGATTAATAAGTTTAGGACTTCCAATATTTAAAACTACAAAAAGGGATTTTAAAAATTAAAATAAAATGACAAATCAAACATATGAAACAAAATTTCAAATAAAATATCATCATAGATATGAATTAAGAAACTGGATTAGAGAGAACTTTCCATGGGTTGAACATAATGTAGGAAGAGATTATCTTCCAAATGACTTATTGGTTCTTGAAAAAAGAGCAAATGAAGTTATTGATGCTTGCAATCAGGTTGAGCAGATTGATTTGAGAAGTGATTCTGCTTATGTTGATTATTATCAAAATGATTGGAATAGTATTAGAAATGCTGCAAACAGAAAGGATTTCTTAGGACTTGCCAAGGCACTAGATTGTTTATTGGCAGGAATTGATTGGGAGTAAAAATGGAAGCAATACAACAATTCTTAGATTCTGAATCTGAAACATTTGACAAACTTAGAAGTGTTTCTTTTAATTTAAATGGATTTAAACATCCTGCTTTTGAACTTGCTCAACAAAATCCTGTATTTGTTTTAGATAATGTTGTTTATACAACAGCTGATGGAAATATAAAGGGAGAAGTTGCAGAAGTTGGAAAATTTGGAGAGCTGGAAGAACTTGCTTTAGCAAGAGTTGGTGAAGAATTGGAAATTTCAAAACAAAAATATGTTCAAAATTTGATTGATGAAATAAAAGGAAATAAAACAGAAAGAGAACAATATGATACTGCTCAATTAATTGTAAGAGATATTTTTCCTTATTTAAGAATAGAAAAGATTCAAAGCAAGGTTGATGAGTTGCTTAGTTCTCAAACTGCAACTGCTACAGATAGTGTTGAATCAAGAGAACATAAACAAAGATTAGAAAGACAAGTTGCTGAAGTTTCAGAAACACTTGAAAAATTAAAACAAGATGTTTCACAAAACACAAGTATTGGAAATTTTGCAGTTTATAATAAAAAAGTTTATGATCTTTTAACAGAACCTCATAGAGGTTTGAGAAAAGTTGTAATTAATGGACAGGATTATAGATTAAAAAGAAAGAAAAATAAAGAATCTACTAGTCTTGAAGATTTTGAAACAGAATATGGGCTTCAGGTAGCAGATAGATTAAAAAAACAAGCTATTGATGAAAATTTATCTAAAGAACAATTAGAAAAAGTTTTAGAAGGAAAATTTGATGAACTTGAGAGATTTAGAGGACTTACACATTATCAGGAAAAAGATTTTGGATTTTTTCAAAGAAGAGAAGATGGAATATATTATGTTTTTTTAGATGTTCCTGAATTTTTAATTAGATATAAAAAAAGCTTTTTTAATTTTAGTGAATATTTTTTATCTCCTGAACAAAAAGTAATGATTCCTATTAAAATGAGTTGTAATAGTGATTTAATTTTAGATTATACTGTATGCTATGAACAAAAAGAAAGATTTAGAGGAGCTTTATGCATGGGAAGTGCTAGAGATGTTAGTGGAGAATCAATAGGGGATATTATTACAAAAAAATTAAAACAAACAAGAGCTATGATGTGTAAAGCTAATTCTAGAGATTGGTATAGTGGAGGCAGAGTATATCAAGAAGTTGGTTATTTTCATCCAGGATTAAGAAAATTACATACTATTAAACGAACACCTGAGGATGTAGATTTAAACAATAATTAAACAAAATAAATTTCAAATAAAATGAACCTACAAAATATTGTTTGTGATGCAGGAGCAGGATTTGCCATTGGACTTACTTGGGGATTGAAAAATCCAAATTATAAACTTGAAAGAACACTTGAATTTATTGAAGCTGTTCCTGAGGAAAAAAGAACAGAAATTGGAATAACCAAAGAAATATCTCCTGAAGTTGTAACATATATAAAAAATAGAGTTTTTAGTTCAAGTGTTGCTATACCTTATTTATTAGGGGGAGTTTATTCATTTGTTGCTTCTGTTGCTAGTCAAACTCCTTTTTCAGAAAACCTTGTTGCTACTGTTCCTTGTGCTTATTTAGGAAATTTTGTTGGAAGAGGAATAAGATTATTTAAAGATAGAAAAGAAAGAAAAATGATAAAAACTCTAAAACAAGTTTTAGAAGATCCTGATAATGCTGAAAAATATGTATTATCTGAAGAACAAAGGCAAAGAATTGACAATGATCTTGAAGTAATTGAAAAAGGAATATTAGAAGGAAAAGAAGATCCTAGTAATTTTATAGAACAAGTTTCAAGAATGTATCATACTTTAACAGAAAATCCAGGACCTTATACTCAAATTGTTTTAGGAAGAAATACAAAAATAGTTGAAAAAGTAATTAAGAGAGCTTTTTTACAAAGAAAAGTTAGTGAATTTTATGAAAAATCTTATGCAGAAGGATGTCCTGAACATTTTAAAAAAATATTTGATGATTTAGCAAATAGTCCTGAAGCTATCCAGGTTTTATCACTTGGAAAACCAAAAGAACCAAAATTAGAAGTATTTAGTAAAGAAGGAAATGAATTTTATGTGCAAAGATTTGAATGGCCTGATATGAAAATAATTAGAAGAGATGGAATGCCTGGATTTAGTATTCAAATTAATAGAAATAATTCTTCAACAGGACAAATAGATACTTTTGCAGGAGATTATAGGGCTATTGCAGAAAGAATAATTGGAAGTGAATCAGAAGGTTATTCTACAATGCTTTTAACTTGACTTCGCCACTTTCTTCTAGCTCTCGCTAATTTCATCACTCAAACACTTTTGACAGTTGGCTTTTTTAGCCAACATCTGGAGGTTTTTC
>JAGVIM010000257.1 GCA_020056045.1 Nanobdellota archaeon
GATATTTATCGACGATATTTAGTTATATTACCGACGAGAATCAAGTATTTATATTTTTCTAATTATGGGACAGCCTGTTTAGAATGGGGTAGTAAACTTACTGCTTTTAATTTCGGAGCATCCTAAAAACAAGTGCCTGTCACAAACCACATCTTTTAAGATGTGGTGGCACATTGTTTTTTTGATTAAAATAAAGAAATGTTTATTTTTATGTTCTACAGGACAAAATTAAACTATCAAATATTTTATGTAAACAAGATGTTTTATTCAGCTGGTTTTTCTTCTTTCTTTGTAAGTTCAGAGAATTTTTTTGAACCTTCTTTTTTTACTATTGAATTGATTTGAATTGTTTTTATAGAAATTTCTTCGCCTCTAAGTGTTTTTTTAAGTCTCATTCCCTTTCTTCTATCTTTCATTCCAAATCCTAATGTTAATAGTTTTCTATGATAGATAGATCCTTCTAAATCTTTTTTTCCAGGTATTCCTGAAATATCGCTTGTTCCTGTTATTTCTATTACATAACCTTTTAGATCTTCTGAAAGATCTTTTCCGTCTATTGTTTCTCCTATTTTTTTACCAATTAGAACTTCATTTTCTGTTTCTAATTTATAGGTTTTTCCTTTACTTGATATATTTATTTTAAATGCCATTTTATTAATGAGTAATCATAAGAAACTGGGTTTAAAAAGCTTACTTTAATTTATTTTAATGTTTTTATTGTTTAAACTCTTCTAATTCTCTCATTTGTTCTTCTGTCAATACTTTCATGATTTCTTCTAAACTAGCTGTTCTTATTAGAACTGGGTCTCTAATAAAATCTCCTAATGTTTGACTGCTAAATATTCTAGAATTAGGTAGTAAATCTCTTCCAAGCTCGTAAATAGTTCTTATTCTTTGATAGATATCTCTTAATTCAACTCTTTTATTTAAATATTCTCTTAAATTTTGTCTTGCAATTTCTATTGCTATTTCAGAAAGATTAGCTCCTTTATTTATTAATTGATCTATATAATCTGGAGTATCTTGATAAACTCCTATTTTTTGCTTGATTAGTTTTAAATCTTGCACGGCGATACTTAGTCTTTGAGCTAATTCTTGTTCATCAATTCCTTCTGTTGGATATTCTGCCATTTTATTTTTATGTCCATAAATTAAAACCTCATTATTTAGAATGAGGTCGTAGTTTGTTAGTTTTAATTTTGGATCATCCCAAAAACAATTGCCTACGTCAAACTTACGACTTTAATTGTTGGTGGCACATTGTTTTTATGATTAAAGAATTCTTTAAAAATCTTTTTAATTACTTAGAAATTATAATTTATATTAAATTATTTTTTCCCAGTCACTATATCCCTAGTTTTTCTAGCTGCTGCGCCTATTATGAATCCTGTGACAACAATACCTAAAATTGTTCCTGTTGAATAGGTTCCTTGTCTATTAGCTTCATCATTTAGATAGTTAAAAGAAGGAGATATTTGCCCTGTAAATGGAATAGAATCTAGTTTATTAATTATATATGGTATTGATGTTGCAGCTGTTGCAGCTAAAAATCCCCTTGTACCTTTTACATAACCTCCAAATGTTGCAATTGATAAAGCTGTGTAAAGGGCTAAATCTGGATTAGGTCCTGTTTCTGTTAAGAATCTTGATATTTGAAATGATAAAGTATCTAGGCCAGAACCTCTTAGATTTGGTACTGAAGGTAGTCTTCTTGCTAATTGAGATAAACCAAACATACCAACACCCACACCAGTTGCTGCTGCTAAATTTTTTGTTTCTGATGTAACTGCTTGTACTAATCCCATGTTTTATTTTGAGAAAAGGAATATTTAAATCTTTCTATATTGTTACCACTAATAAGTTTAATCAATATAAATTTCTTAAAGAATTCTTTAAAAAGCTTTTGATGATTGAAGTATATCTTATTTTATCTAAATATTTATAACTATATTTTTATTTTTTAGCTAATGATTATTAATAATAATTAGAAGAGCAACTTGATTA
>JAGVIM010000137.1 GCA_020056045.1 Nanobdellota archaeon
CTTGTTTTTAGGACCTCAAGAATTTTTAATTCTTGATGGTGCTCAGGAACTTTGTTCCTGACATGCTCAGAAATTAAAACAACAAAAATTGCATCCACTTACTAAAGTAAGTGGTTTAATTTCTGACATCATAAAGTTTATAAATGATTACTACTAGAAAGTTATAATAAATTTATGAATATAAAATGTTAGAAGATTATTTAAAAGTAGAGAATTTGCAGGACTTAATAGACCTAGGTGTAAAACCAAAAGACTCATCGACACACTTAGCATTGATTAGTTTTAAAAGACTTGTTGCATTAAGAGACAGAGTTATTTCTGAACTTAATGAAGACATGGTTGGAACCTGGATTCCTACTGTAGAACCAAATATAAGGGAAATTCCAAGCGGAGAGATTACAAATCCTGATGAAATATTGAAATATGCAAAACAGGGAATGACGGTTGTTGCAACATCAGAGTTTGACGGAAGACAAATCCAAGGACTTTCAGGAGTTATAAGAACAGATTCTTCTTATATACGAAGCATTAGACAGAATGGATTTGGTATTGAATTTGAATCATCTTTTTCTAATGCTACTAATCTTGATGGAAAAATTACTGAACAAAAAGGACTTTATGTTGCTCCTGCAAGTTTAAAACTTTTAGTTCCTGAGAGAAAAATAATTGATGGTTATAAAATTATTCCAGGAATAGTTGTTGATGAAAAACTAGGACATAAAGTCAGATTTAAAAAGGGATATAAAGGTGCTGCAAAAGATGCTGATAATTCAGGGATTAATGTTGAAGTTCCTGAAGGAGCAACTGCAATGCTTAGAGGTTATAAAAATGATATATTAACAGTTGTACTTGATAATCAACTTCCTGATAGAAGAAAAATAATTAATTTTACACTTGATCAGGTTGTTGGAAACCTTGAAGCTTCAAGCCTTGGACAAGTTGAACCACAAAATAAGGAAAAACTTGTGCTTGAAGAAGTTTTAAATGAATTTTTTCCAAGAACAAGACTTGATACACTTAGAGCATACAGAGCTGTAATTGGACTTATTATGGGAAAGGATATGAATTTTTATGGACCTCCTGGATCTGGAAAAAGCCAGATTGTAAAAGATATTATTGAAATTGCCCAACAGCAAGATGTAATATTTATGGTAGATGGATGTAAGGTACAATGTAATCCATTTAGTCTTGTTAATCCTGATTTTGCAAAAGTAGTTCCTCCTTGTCCTGAATGTATGATTAAATATTCACCTGAATTTAAAGAGACTGGAAGATTTACTGCTCCAAAACCTGGGGATGTAAAAGTACTTGTTGCAAAATATAGCCAGGGAAGAGGAATTGAATCAATACAAGGTACTGTTGGACTTAACCTTATGCATCTTGCAGGAATTAAACTTCCAAAACTTGATGGAACTACTGATGATGAAATTGAAGATGAAGCAAGTACTAAAGGATTTCACCCGGGCCTACTTCCTCGTGCGAATAATGGAATACTTAGAATAGAAGAAATGGATAAAATAAGACCTAATACTCTTGATGGTCTTCTTGAAGCACTTAACTCAAGCAGAATTAAACCTGACCAATTAAGATATGAACTTCCATGTAATGCAGATATACTTTCAACTTCAAATGATCCAAGTGTTTTTTCAGGACCAATAAGAGACAGAATGTTTTTTTTTGCAATAAGATATCCTGAGGATGCTGATACAAATTATGAAGTCATAAGAGCTGCTTATCATGGAGAAATAAGTCCTGCAAAAGATGTTCCTATTGGAGATACACACAAAGAAAATGGAAGTGTTCTTAGAAACATGCCTATGCCAGTAATACTTGAAAAAGCAGTTGTTTCTGCATACATGAAATTTATTAATGAAGGCAAGGTTCTTCCAGGATACAGTGATATACAAGGAAGTAATAGATGCCGCCAAGATGCACTTGATGTCGCACGAGCAAAACTAGTTGTTGACCAATTATTTTTTAAAGATAAACCTATAATTCCAAATTCTGAATATGCTCTTGCTGGAATGCAATTTGCATTATGTGCAAGAGTTGCTGAAGTTTCAAAAGAAGCTGACCAGAATGCAAAAATAAAATTAAATGAATGGGTTGCTGGAAATTTTCCTGCAATACAAAAACAAGAAGAATCAGTATGGTGGTGCAATGCATATAAACATATTGCAGTAGCAAAAACTCAGGCTCCTGAAATTGAACATAATTTTGTCCGGGAAATCGAGTCCTATAAAAAAGATCCAAGAAATTCAATTTTAAGTTATCAAAATATAAGAGCAGCGAGAGAAGATCCAAAAGATTTGGCAAAACAAAGAGCAATAATTGAATATCCATTTATGGATTATTTATTTAATGAACAACCAAAAATGCACAGGGTCAATGATAGTCAGCTTGTTGAACTTGTTGGATATTTTACTTCCTGTCAGGAAGGAGCTGCCTGTAAAAGTTAAATTTATTTTATTTTTAAAATGAAAATTGAAGATTATAGAAAAGCTGACTGTTCTTTATTTCGAATTCCTCCTGTTAATTTTTCCCAGCTTGAACAAGATGTTGAAAAGATAATTGTAAATGCATGGAAGGCTGGATATGATCCAAATAGTGCAATTACTTCTGTTGTTAATGATAAATCACTTCTAAGAAAGATAGCTGATCAGATTTCGCAAAGCCTAAGCTTTCAAAGAAAAGTTGGACTAGGGGAAGTTGAAACTGAAGCTACTGAAAGAGTAGAAGAACACGAGGCAGCATATCAAGAAAAAGTCCAGGCTGTTGAAAAAAGACTTGGTCCTGAAGAAGCAGCAAGGAGAACAAAATTCGAGGAAGAACAGCAAAATTACAGACAGCAAAGTTCAGTATATAGTGCTTCGTCAGCAAGCCTTGAAGAAATGAAATACAGAATCAGAGACCAGTTAACAGAACTTGGTGGTGAAGAAGGAATTGAAGCATTACTTTCTATTGAACAACAGGCAGCAGTCCCTTTAACAGAGATTTCTTCTTTAGGGGTTAGTGCAGGCTATAAAGAAGATGGGCCAGGGGCTAAAAGAAAAGGTAATTATCGTGAATCTGAAGTTGTAAGAGCTGCAAGAGAAAGTGTATTTAAAAAACACAGAGAAAGCCTTAAGAAAGATAGACTTGAAACTAAGGTAGATGATGTATTTATAGTTGCTGAAACTGTTGAAGAAAGTACTAATTATTCTCCTGATAGAAATCTTTCTGAAATAAATAGTCCTGAGTCAGGAAGAGGATTCTGGAAAACTCTATGGGGGGTACTTAATTATAAAATATGGTAAATTCACTTGAAAGTCTTGCGCAGGTAGATGATATGGATAAATTTGTTGATAGTTTTTCTCAAAGATATAAATCTGAAAGAAGATTTAGAGATATTATACACACTTACTTTAATCTAAAAGGGTTTGAAAAATTAAGCCTAGATATTGGCGGGTTTATTCTTCCTGGATGGTACAAAAGAAAAACTGATGAAATGATAAAAGAATATGCAGGAGAAATCAGGAGAAAGGCAGTAAAGGCAAGAGAAATCAAAGAACAAATTGCAAGAATAAGAAAAGCTGAGGAGGATCTTAGAAAAAAAGAGCAGGAAAGAAGAGAAGCTGAAACAAAATATTTCCAGGCACAGAGTGACTATGAAAATTTACAAAGACAAAAAGAATCAGAAAAATCAATGGCTCAACAAGAACTTAATGGAAATATATCTGTAGAAGAAAGAAAAAGAAGAGAAGCTGAAACAAATATAACAAAGTCAACTGATGCTGAAGAAATAGCAAGACAACATCTAATACAATTTGCAAAAAGGTCTTCACTTGTTAGAGTAAAAGATGATGGAAGTTTTGTTTTTAATGAGACAAACCTTATGAAAAAATTAGAAGATATATTTTTAGAAGAGATTGTTGAGGGAATTGAAAAAGAAGATGGATCAGGAGGGTTTGTGTCAAAAACAAAACAATCCTATGATGGAACAATTGCTTACTTTGCCGAGGTTGAGGATTTATCTGAACTTCCAAATGTTGATTGGCATCAGTCAATAATATATTCCAGATCAATGGGATTTAGATATCCTAGGTTTCCATATCTTATCAGTGGGAAATTCGAGGGAAAAGGAAAAACATCTCTTGATACTGCAATAATATTTGACAGAAGCGGAAGCATGGAAGGTAATGGAAGGATAGATGCTGCAAGAAAGACAGCACTTGCAACAAGCGCACTTATGAGAAAACTAAATCCTAAAAATGAAACTTTTCTTGCATGTTACAATGGGGGATTAAATGAACTTACTCCAAAAGAAGTGTTAAGTATACAACCTGATGATGGAACAGATACTGCACTTGCAATGAGTTGGTTACTTAACAAATTAAAAAACAGAGGGCCTTCATTTGCATATTTAATAACAGATGGACTTCCAAACAGTGTTGATGAAACAGTAAAAGTTGCAAGAGAATTTCAGAAATATCCTAATATAATGCTTAGAATGTTTTTAGTTGATGGAAATGAACAATCAAAAGATATTATAAGGACTATTGGAAGAGCAGCAGGACCTGATACAAAAGTAGTTTGTGTTGATAATTATCAACTGGCTGGAGGAGCTATTCGAGACTTGTCTTCTGCAATAAAGCAGATGCAATATGCTTCAACAATTTAAAAATCCGATATATTTTTAAATTAGATAATATGGGTAGTTTAAATCCTAAAAGGGATAAAGAGTTCTGTGATAAATAATATTAAATAAAAACAAAATAATTAAAATGACAGAAGAATATTATCATAAAAATAAACCAGAAGGGCCTGAAAATCCTGATGAAGATTTTTTACTTACTCCATTAGAGGAATGTTTTGATAAAGATGAATCAGGAGTTTTAAATCTTGGTATAGACCCTGATTTAGATATAGATAACCAAGGAGGAATTCTTAGTTCAGATAAAGACTTTTTACTTACTCAATTAGATGGAGATTTAGATGAAACTGAAAGACCAATAGATCTTCTTGGTTCAGATCTTCCTCATGATGACAAGGGTGAAGTAGACCTTGTAACTTTGTTTGGAGATGAAGGTAAAATGATAGATCCTGATTTGAGTATTGATCCGAGTTTGAATCGTAATTCGAATTATGAAAAACCATCTTATATTGGAGGAAAGCCATACTGGGGAAGAAATCCTTCTGAGAAAAAATTAGAAGTTTCGAAACTTGAGGTAAGAGTTAATTTTCCAGAACTTCCAAAAGAACTAACAAACAGAATTGAAGTTGTTGATGGAGAGATTAGAGTTATTTATGAAGGAAGATTTTATGATATTGAAAAAACATTTATACAAAGAGATATAGAGCATCTATCTATTACTGGAAAAGTTAGCTTAAAGAGAACTGATGTGAGAAAAGAAAGAAGAGAGAAAAAAGCAGATATAACATTATTTACTCCTCAATATACAGAAGTTGAAGTTCCTGAAGATAAATGGTGTATTGATTTGGGGGAAAGAAAAACATTATATCGTGGATTTTCCCAAAGATATTCTCATAGACTCTCTGCTGAAGCATTAAATCAGGGCATATGGGTTTATGATAATTTACTTGATGCTGTTTTCTCTCCAATTGAAGATGAACTTAAAGAGTGGATGAGAAAAGTTGTAGATAAAATAAAAAGTGTTGATTATCCATTTAAAATAAGATCTGGAGGTTTTAACTTTTAAAATAAAATGGCAAAAGATAATCAAGAAAAATTAGAAGTAAGATTTAAACTACCTGAACTTCAGAATCAAATAGTAGCAACTCTTGAAATTCCTGAGGGAAATGGGCTTATAGTTTATGAAGGAAAATTTTATGATTTAAAACCAGTTTTTCAAAAAAGAACTGTTAAAGACTTATATTTATTTGGAAAAGTTAATTTAAGAAGGACTGATGTAAGAAAAGAAAAAAGATTTCAAAAACCTGATATGACATTATTTACTCCACAGGAAGTTGAAGTTGAAGTTCCTGAAGAAGCATGGGTTATTGGCGACACTGGAGATTCTGACAGAAGATTATTATTTGCAGGAAGAGATGGAAAACAAGATTATGTTGAAATGTTGCACATTTGTGCATATAATAATGGAATCTGGCTTAAGCCTGAAAAAATTATAGAACCTATTTTTGCAACTATAGAAAAAAGAGTTGATGATTGGTATTCAGAGGTCTACAAAATGTTTAATGTAAAAGAAGAATAAAATGGCATACACAGCAAATCACCGAATACATACTGAAAGAACATTACAAAGAACTGTTCATACAACATTTGTTGATGCATCTTTTAGGTTTAAAGGAGAGGTAAAACTTGAGAAAGCTGTAAACCCTAACTATGGTCTTGAACTTCGAATGAGAATCCCGAGAGGGTGTGCTAGTGATGGGGAAAGATTTCCTAAAATAACCTCAGAGGGAACAGTTGGAGAATATTTAAGAGTGGTAGAGAAACTAATACAAAACAATTCCCAATTTTCTGATGATAAACGATATGTGGAAATGTATAACTGTATTCCATTTAATGCTTATGCATTTGATTTGCATATTTCTGCAAATGGAATTGTTCCATTAGAAGAATTGATGGATCTTGATTCATTAAATGAATTTGTCCTTACTGGAAAAATGGAAAAACCTAAAGAAGAGAGTCGAGAAAATACTCAAGAAAAAAATAATGACACTAACGGAGTTGAAAACTAATGGCATATAGTTCAGATCATATAATTCATATTGTCAAAACTCCACTCAGAA
>JAGVIM010000084.1 GCA_020056045.1 Nanobdellota archaeon
TATATTATTAATGCTCTATATTCATTTATAAAACTTTCTATGCAAAAAATTCATCAATCAGTAACAAAATTCAATAATATCCAAATTCAATAATAGTAACTATATGTTACCACTTATTCCCTATTTTTATTCAAAGACAATATTTAAATATTATTAATTCTGACTTTGAAAATGGCTGAATTACCTTATCATAAGAATAGAGATGGATTTCCATTTGATCTAAAAGATTATGATGGGGACTCAATAGTAGGTTATATTAAAGATCTTTTTCCAAGAACAATAAAAGGCTTCAAAGCAAGTAGAATTCTTGATATTGGTTGTGGAAAAGGAGAAGTTGTTGATGCAGGAATTAGGGGGGGACTAGAAATTATTGGAATTGATATTAGAAGAAGTATTTATCAGGGAAATAAAACAAGATTTATTCAAGCAGATGTTCGAAATTTACCTTTTCAAAATCATAGTTTTGATATGGTTTTTCAGCATCTTATATTTGAAGACATGGAAGGTTTACAAAGACTTCCTTTTTTAGAAATTGAAAAAGGAATAAGAGAAGTCTATAGAGTTTTAACTCCAAGAGGTTTTGTCTTTAATCATATGTGTGCTTCATGGAATAGACTAGGATTATTTGAAGTAGTTTTAGACTGTCCTCCAGATACTGTATATCAAAAAATTTCTGCCCAAAACCCTTAAAAATGCATTAGTATTAAATAAAACTATGATAGATATAAAATTAATAAGAGAAAGCCCTAATCTTGTAAAAGAAAATATAAAAAAGAAATTTCAAAATCAAAAAATTCCCTTAGTTGATGAAGTTAAAAAATTAGATGAAGAATGGAGAAAATTAAAATTTGAAGCAGATGGACTAAGAAAAGAAAGAAATATTGTTTCTGAAGGAATTAATCAGGCAAAAAAAACAAAAGATGAAAAAAAAGCACAAGAGCTAATTAAAAAAGCAAAATCAATTCCAGAAGAAATAGAAAAAATAGAAGTAAAAACAAATTCTTTAGAACAAGAAATAAAAGAAATAATGTATAAAATACCAAATATAATTCACTCTTCAGTTCCAATTGGAAAAGATTCTTCTGAAAATAAAGAAATTAAAGTAATAGGAAAGCCCAAAGTTCCAAAGTATGAAATAATGCATCATGCTGAAATTGCAGAAAAACTAGGTGGAGTTGATTTTGATACGGCAAGAGAGAAAACTTCGGGAAAAGGATTTTATTATTTAAAAGGAAAAATTGCTATTTTACATTCAGCAATGCTAGCATTAGCAAGAGATTATATGATAAAAGAGGATTATGAATACTGTATTCCTCCTTTTATGATTAAAAGTGATGTTGTAAAGGGAGTAATGTCTTTTGCAGAAATGGATGCAATGATGTATAAGATAGAAGGTGAAGATCTTTACCTAATAGGAACTTCAGAACACTCAATGATTGGCATGTTCAAGGACAAAGTCCTGCAAAAATCCGAAATACCAACAAAATTAACAAGTTATTCCCCATGTTTTAGAAAAGAAATTGGTGCCCATGGAATAGATGAAAAAGGTTTTTATCGTGTTCATCAATTTGAAAAACAAGAAATGATTGTAATATGCGAACCAGAAGATTCCTATAAATTCTATGATGAAATGCTTAAACACTCTATAAATGTTTTCAAGGCACTAGAAATTCCAATAAGAGTCTTAGAATGTTGTTCAGGAGATTTAGCAGATTTAAAGGCAAAATCATGTGATTTAGAAGCATGGAGTCCTAGACAAAAAAAATATTTTGAGATTTGCTCTTTAACAAATATGGAAGAGGCACAGGCAAGAAGATTAAGTATAAAAATAAATGGTCCAAAAGGAAATTACTTTGCTCACACATTAAATAATACAGTTCTTGCAAGTCCAAGAGCTCTGATTGCTTTTATAGAAAATCATCAGCAAAAAGATGGTTCAATTAAAATTCCAAAAGCTCTTTGGAAGTATACGGGATTTAAAGAAATAAAAATAAAAGAAGGACTAAAAAAAGAGACTAAAAAAGAAAACAAGAAATAATTCTTTAAAACAATCCATCAAATTTATAAACCAATTTTTCTATAAAAAATAACTTAAATTTATTAAATCTAACAGATTTAGAAAAGCTATGACAAACACTAGAACAAATCCTGATGAAGATCTTAAAAATTCAGTAGAAAAATTTTATAGGGCGCTAGAAGAATTAGTTGAAACTCCCTGCGAACATACAGCTTGTTTAGCTCATCAAGCATCATTAAGAGGATATGAAGCCTTATTATTGATAATGAAACAAGAAGGAGTAGTTCATGAAGAAGAAATTACCCATTATCAAATGTTAAATGGTTTATGTATAAAAGCTCTTAAAAGAGTACCAGATAATGGAAATGGTGATAATGCAGCATACTTTGCAACTCTTGTTGGGAGAAGAGATGAATTATTAAAACCATTAAGAATAGCATATGATGCTGAAAAAGATACTGCCTATGATCCCCCAAATAGAAGAGATGAAACTGCTGAAGAATTTGAACAAAGAAGGAAAAAATACATTGAAGCTACAACTTTCAAAGTATCAGATAGATTATTAAAAATAAGTTCTAAACTTAAATCAAGATAATCTCTAAATGAAATTCCCAAACCTTAAATATACAATTTAATTCTAATATTCTATGGAAAATACTAACCTTAAACATATTGCAATTATTCTTGATGGTAATAGAAGATTTGCAAAAAGACTCATGTTAGAACCCTGGAAAGGTCATGAATTTGGAAGAAGAAAAGTAGAAAACATAATAAGATATGCTTCATCAATAAAAATAAAAGAACTAACTTTCTATGCACTTTCAGTGGATAATCTAAAAAATAGACCAAAACAAGAACTTGATTATCTTTTCAAATTATTCAAAGAAGTATTTTCAAACATGGATAGAAAAGAACTAAAAAAAGAAAGTATTAAATTTAAGTTCATAGGAAATTTGGAACTAATTCCAAAAGACTTAAAAGAAGAATGTTCAAAATTAGAAAAAGAAACAAAATCAAATAATAAATTAAAAGTAAATATTGCAATAGCCTATGGTGGAAGACAAGAAATAATAGAAACAATAAAAA
>JAGVIM010000110.1 GCA_020056045.1 Nanobdellota archaeon
TAAAAAGTATATTTAAACCTGCCGATTAATAATTTTTAATAAAAATTGAAGAATGTTAAGTTTGACTCTGGACTTAACAAATTCATTAGATTTATAAACTCAAATTCTTTATTATTTTTATGGTGGCTGGATTAATAATAGGGTTGATAATTTTAGCAGTTCTAGCAGTGGTAATACTCTTTACATTTATTTATTATTATAATAGATTTGTTGTTCTTGAAAATAGAATAGACAATTCATTATCACAAATTGATGTTCAATTAAAGAAAAGAGCAGATTTAGTTCCAGCTTTAGTAAAAACTATTTCTGGCTATGCAAAACATGAAAAGAAAATATTTGCAGAAGTAACAAATGCAAGAGCTGCTTTATTAAAAGGTGGAGATGTTACTAAAAGAGTTAAAGCTGGAGATGAGTTGCAAGGTGCATTAGGAAGATTATTTGCAATAGCTGAAAATTATCCAGTTCTTAAAGCAAATGAAAATTTCCTTCAATTACAAACTGAATTATCAAGTATAGAAGACAAAGTTGCCTATGCAAGACAATATTATAATGATTCAGTACTAGAATTAGAAAATGCTTCAGAAGTTTTCCCAGCAGTATTCTTTTTTAAGTTATATGGAAGACAAAAGAAAGATTATCTTAAAATTCCAGAAGCATCTAAAGAAATGCCAAAGATAAACTTTGAAGAGTAATTCTAATACTAATTTTAATTCACAACCCTTAAAAACACATATCACCTAATAAAAATATTATTAATATATAATAAAGCTAGTAAAAAAGATGCTTAAACTAAACAACCTATACTACTTAGTTGAGTTTTACATTAGCTACTAATAAATAAAATAAATAATAAAAAATGGTAACAAAAGATCTATCAAGAATATCGTTTTACAATCAAATTGCAAGAAACAAGAGAAACTCTGTTTTTCTTATTATCTCAATACTTATTGTTCTTTTTATTTTAATAACTGTAATTGGTCTTGCACTTCAAGCAGATATATTTTTTATTTTAATACTTGCAACAATAATTTCAATTGTCTATGTCTGGGTTGGTTATTATTCTTCTGATAAGATTGCCCTGGCCTCTGTTAATGCAAAAGAAGCAAATCCAAGCCAGTATAAACAATATTATGATATAATAGATGGCCTTACAATAGCCTCAGGGCTTCCAAAACCAAAGCTTTATATTATGGAAGATAAAAACATTAATGCATTTGCATCAGGAAGAGATCCAAAACACGCTGTTATCTGTGTTACAACAGGAGCATTAGAAAAACTAGATAAACAAGAATTAGAAGGAGTCTTAGCCCATGAACTTTCCCATATTTCAAATTTTGATATAAGATTCATGACTTTAACAGCTGTTTTAGTTGGAATGATTGCAATAATTTCTCAAATATTTTTAAGAAGTTTATGGTTTGGTGGAGGAAAAAGTGATAATGATAAAGGAAATATAATTTTCTTAATAGTAGGAATTATTCTTGCAATACTTGCGCCAATTGTTGTTCAGCTAGTTCAACTAGCAATTTCAAGAAAAAGAGAATATTCAGCAGATGCTTCTGCAGTTAAATTCACAAGATCTCCAACAGGACTTATTAAAGCACTTAAAAAAATAAAAGGAGAACATTCTCCTCCTTCAAAAGTAAACAAAGCAGTTGCCCCATTATTTTTTGGAGATCCTTTTAAAAGAAATTTAGATAATTTCTTTAGTACTCATCCTCCCTTAAATAAGAGAATTGAAATTCTTGAAAGAATGTAAATTATCATTTAATAAACAATAACTTTTTAAGTAATCATCTTCTCTGATTCTTCACTATGATAAAGACACCAGAACTTGAATTTGTCTGCACAGAGATAGGTAGGCTAGAACCAGACTGGGGTAGAATTGTTCAAAAATATAGTCAGATGTATGCTTTCTCAAAAAGAAAGACAATACAAGAATTGCTAAAACAGTTTAGTGAAATACATCTTGACATCTGTCTTGAGACAATTTCAGAAGATTCAGGAATTGCAGTGGATTTTAACCAACTTCCAAGACAGGAAACAGAAAAAAATACTTTTAGATATGATAAATTTGGAAGACTTTATGCAAGATTTAAGGATCCTAAAAATGGTCAGGACTTTGAATATGACACAGTCGTAACCATAAACGGAATTCCGGTTGATTTCGAAATTAGTTTGAAAAGACCTGAACCTGGAGCACGTTTTGGGAAAAAAATGAGCCTCAGCGGAAAATTAAGCTCTAGATTTTATGATAGAAAATTAGCGCCGCTTAGAGAATTGTTTGATTCTGATATAGGTTATGTTTTTGTGCTACCTAAAGATGTTTATAGATTCTACAGCAGCCCTAATAGAATCACCGCAGCTAATTTTAAATTGAATAATGGATTGCTTGCACAACTTACAGTTACCGCAGAAGAGTTCAAATATTCAGTTTGGATGTTAGCTCAGCAAAAAACACTCATAAATCCTAATATGATGCACAAAAGAAATTTCAAGGTAACACAACAAGTGCAAGAAGCTTCACTACCTTAATAGATTTCTTGACTCAAGAATCTGACTCTATTTTTAAAAAAGCAAAAGTTTTTAAAACATTTTATATTATAGATACTTCTTTTCTTAATCAAAAAAGCTAATATTTTTAAGCTACAAATTCCATATCTCTTAATGAAAAAGAGTGATTTAGTCTTGATTTTTGTATTTGGTATATTGTTCATATTATTAACAATAATATCTCCATTTTCAGTATAAAATAAACTAGTTAATTCTTCTTTTGAGATTGTTATATGTCTTCCAAAATGTTCTTTCCATTCATCATCAGGAGAAAGTTTAAGACATAAATGTAATTCTCGAAGAAGAAAATCTCCAACTTCTTCTTTCTCACAAAGATTTTAATTATTTTGTTCTATTTTATTTTTAATCACAATCCAAATTGTTTATATTGTCTATACTCTCTAACAGCTATTTCAGGATTGCTTTGACATACACTTAATCCAGCTTTTTCAAAACCCCCTTCACCCTGTGTATAAGGTAATACCTCAATATACATTGTACCAATAGGACCTGTATGAAAAACAAAATTATATGCAAATTCTTTTTCAATAGATGGCATTAATCTTGAAAGAACATTTGCAATGTCAGATGTTGCTCTTGCAAAATCTTTTCTCTGTTCTTTACCTAAATCTCTCAGAGAATTAACTGAGAAATCATTTGGATAAATTATTGCATTAAAAGGCCTTCTCATAAAATAAGGAACAACTAAAGAAACACTCCCATAATCTTTTAATTTAAAATCTTTAGGATTTTCTCTGGACAAGTATTTAACAAAACTCTCCTTGCTTTTTTCTAAAAAATCTACATCATTTTGTATTCTCATGGGAAAAACATTCATTCCTGCTGCCTGGTAATGTCCATGTTCTACACTTCCTCCAACAACTTTTCCTGTATTTTTTATAAATTGCACATGCTCAAGACCACTTTCAATAAGTCTTGACTCTAAATCAGCCATTAATTCAAAAGAAACAACGTGATCTCTATAACTAATTTCATGAATATCTCTGTGCTCTGTTGTTGGCCAGATTAAAAAATGAGCTCCTCTAACAATTCCATCACCTATCATATCTCGAGATCCTTGAGGAGTTAAAAAAGGATATAAATTTTCATTAACAAAAGCATAAACTCCTTTTCTTAATTTCCTAGAAAGAATAATAGGAGTTGTCTCTATACTTTCATCACATAAAGGACATGGTGCTTCTGTATTTTGTTTTTCACCATTACTATTAACATAACCATTAGGCCTTTTATTTCTAGCAGAACAAAAAATAGTAACAGAATCATCTCTTGGATCAACAGCATAACTATCTGACTTAACACAATTATTTCTTATCCATGTAAATGCTTCATCAATTGATTTAGGTTTTCTTACTAAGTATCTTTGGAATTTTTCCTCTGACATTTTTCTAACCAGGTTTTTTGATTGTTTCATTTCATTTTTCCTCAAAAGCTAATCTTTCTAATTCAGAGGGGCTTGTTCTTAAAATTTCCTGGGTTGTTAATTTTCCTTCTTTAAGTTTATATGCTTTTCTAAGAACATTTGCATGATAATCATCAACTAAATAAGGCCCATTATGACCCTCTGTTGTATCTTCATTGCATCCTTTTTGCCAGTATTCAGTTAATATCCATTCATTTCTTTCTTTTATCCATATTATTTCAAGACCAACACCTATAACTTCAATAGTATTATAAGAGGCATTTAATGAACTAATTTTTGGAGTACCAATTTCATCCTGATTATTGTACAGACCTCTTATCCGGGCTGGAACTTCATCTAATTTTCCTTGCAAAGGAATTCTAAGAGTGGTTTCATCATCATGATCATAAGGATCATAATTAATATAATAACCTAACGGGAATTTTATATCAATAAAATCTTGTGTTTGTTTTTCCATTTTAACTTCTTTTACTATAAAATCCAGTAATACCTCCTCTTTCATCATAATAAAATAAACCATTTTCTTTTATTTTCCTAACAGTCTCTAGTTTTTCACTAGCATCTTCCCTTAATCCTTTTAATTCTTCACAATTTTCAATCTCTATTTCTATAGCTCTTTCTAAACACTTTTCAGATTCTTCTATATCATAATCTGTATTTCCCTTTATTATCCTATCAAGAATCAGAAGTCCCAGATTGAAATAAGACATTTGACTAAGTTGATTTTTTGCACGTACTGAACCATTTAAAGAATTTATATCATTAACTGACTCTCTAAGCCCTGTAATTGCATTAGCAACATTTCCTCTTTCAACTTCTATTAATGCAATCCTAAATCTAACTGGTGCAGAATACTTTTTTTCATTATCAAGATTTAATGCTGTATTGTATGAAGAAACAGCTTCGTCAATATGACCTTCTGATCTTAACCTTTCTCCTTCATTAAAATATTCTAATACTTCCTCAATTGTCATTTTTGTTTTTCCATTTTATTTATTTAATACCACTCACCTGGACTTTCTGTAACTTTCGAATCAACCATGAGAATAGGTTTATTATCCTTTATTTCAAGACTAATTTTATATTCAGATAATACTAAAACATCTCTATGATATTGCATATAATAAATATCACATGAACCATCTGATTCATTATACTCATGCTGAAAACTTTTATTTAAATTAGCTCTTCCTAAAGTAATAACATCATTAACTAAAGTTGTTAATTCAGTTTCTGTGATATAAAATCCCTCTTCTGAATGTTCACCTTTATTCACTTTTAGTATATATGATTGTTCTCTATTAGACTCGGTCTTTCTTTCACTTTTTCTCAAAGCTTTAGATTCTATTAAAGAATCTATTACTTGTTCTAAATTAAGCTGTGCCATCTTCTTGTACAAAATCTTCAAGAGCTTTTTTTACATTATTATCAATGTTATAGGAATGCCCTTCTAGTCGTGGATGTAAATTTAGATCCTGTATGTTAAACACCTTGCTATAGATTTGTTTCCTGAATTCATTACCTTCATATTTAATTAATTCTCTTACTTGTTCTCTTGTTAGTTCTCTTATATCTTTAGGATCTACATGGTACTTTTCATTGTAGATTCTGATTGTTGTATGCACCCAAGAGTAAGCCTCTACATCTCCATGCAATCTAATAAGAGTTTCAAATATATCCATAGGTTCACCTGAATCATATGATTCAATGAAAAGCCCAAGTTTTTCTTTTTTCATAATTTACTCAGTCTTTCATTTTATATAAAACCCCATAGTATATTTTTAGGACAAAATAGCATTTTTATCATTATAATATAACCTTTTGTTAATTAATATAGGTATTTTAATTAATTAAAATA
>JAGVIM010000142.1 GCA_020056045.1 Nanobdellota archaeon
CCTATTCATTTTTTAATACAAATGCTTATTAACCCTAATTTTTTAAGACAATAATCAAAATGACAATATATCAAGATTTAAGAGAAGCAGGATTTAAAGAATCACCACAAGGTCCAGTAGTTGTATCGGGATTAGCCGGTATTGTCGAAAGGCTTGTATCAGGTAGAATTGCTTTTGCCATATTACCTGGAGATTTAGTTCCTGAAGCAAGAGTCAATAGTTATCCCAATTATCCTGAAAATGCATTTAAGGATAATTATGTACCGTTTCTATATAGTGGGCCGAGTATACCTCCGGAGTCTCATCAATAAAATGCAAGAATATATTTTAAGATTAATCGCAGAAGGAGAAAACCATTCAGATGCTTTAGAACTAAGAGTAGAAGGAAATGTCCCAAAAGTAGATGATATATTTACAATTAATAAAGAATATCCTGCTTGCATAGTGACTTATAGAGTTACAGGAGTGTCTCATAAATTAGATATGCCAAAACTTCCACTTCCAAGATATAAATCTCAAACAATAGTCTCTGTACTTCGTGAAACAAGTAAACAATTCCCACAAGGAAGATAATAAATTCTTTTTAATCACATATGCCAAGCAAAGTTTTACCTAAGGAATTAGAAGGTATTGTTGAAAGACATGAAAGAAATCCAATAATTTCAATAAAAGATGTTCCTTTTGCATGTGAAAATATATACAATGCAGGAGCTATAAAATTAAATGGAAAATATGCACTTTTAGTAAGAGTTGAAGATACTCAAAGAAAATCTCATCTTGCTCTTGCAACAAGTGATAATGGTGTAGATTTTACTGTTCCCAAATCCTATGTTTTTTCACCATCTCATCTAGAACCATGTGAAAGATATGGTGTTGAAGACCCAAGAATAACAAGAATAGGCAAAAAATTATATTTTCCATATACAGCAAATTCAAGCCAAGGTCCTGCAGTAGGCTTGGCTGTCACAACAAATTTTAAAGAAATTAAAAGACTTGGAATAATTTTGACTCCTGCTGACAAAGATGCTGTTTTGCTTCCTGAAAAAATAGATGATGAATATGTATTGTATCACAGACCAAGTTCCAATAGGTCTATATGGATATGTTATTCAAAGGACCTAATTTATTGGGGAAGAAACAAGCCAGTCATGGCTCCTGCATCAGGTTCATGGGACTCTGAAAAAGTTGGTTGTGGAGCAGTTCCAATAAAAACTGAAAGTGGATGGCTTCATATTTATCATGGAATTTCTGGAAATGTCTATAGGCTGGGAGTTGCATTATTTGACCTAGAACATCCATCAAAATTAATCAGAAGATCAAAAAGTTGCATTCTTGCTCCTCAAAAAGACTATGAAAGACAGGGTGGTGTTAATAATGTAGTTTTCACCTGCGGAGCAATTGTTGAAGACAATAGGGACGTAAAACTTTACTATGGGGCAGCAGACACCTGTATTTGCCTGGCCAACACCACATTAGATAAATTAGTGGAATTTGCAAAAAAATATTAAACTATAATTTTAAGAACTTAATAAATTTATTTTTAATATGGAAATAGATTTAAACAAATATATTAAAAGGCATTTTAAAAACCCTATAATAAAAAAAGAAAATATTCCCTATGAATGTCTGCATGTCTTAAATCCAGGTGCAATAAAATATAATAATAAATATTATCTTCTTTTGAGAATAGTAGATATGAAAAATATTTCTCATTTAGGTTTAGCATTTAGTGAAGATGGAATTAATTTTGAAATTAGTAAAAAAATAGTACTTTCACCAGAAAGTTTAGAAGAGGGAAAAGGTATTGAAGATCCAAGAATAACCAAGATAGAAGATAAATTTTACATAACTTATACAGCTTATTCTGAAAAAGGTGCTGCAGTAGGGCTATTGGAAACAACTGATTTTAAGGATTTTAAAAGATTAGGAATTATTTTACCTCCAGATAACAAAGATGTAGTAATACTTCCAGAAAAAATAAATGGAAAATATTTTGCATATCATAGGCCCATGAGTTATATAGGAAAATCATTTTCAATTTGGACAAGTACTTCTCCTGACTTAATACATTGGGGAGAACACAAACCGGTTTTAAGTTCAGTCAATAATTCTTGGGATAGTGATAGGGTTGGAGCAGGCGCAGTTCCAATAAAGACTGAAAAAGGATGGTTGCATATTTATCATGGAGTTTCACAAAATGTTTATAGATTAGGTCTTGCTTTATTTGATTTAAAAGATCCATCAAAATTAATAAGGAGGTCAGAAAATTATATTTTAGCTCCTGAAAAAGATTATGAAAAAGTAGGTTGGATATCAAATGTTGTTTTCACTTGTGGGGCAATTCTAGAGGATAATAATGAAGTAAAAATTTACTATGGTGGTGCAGATGATTCTATAAGTTTAGTTACTGCAAAATTAAAAGACCTTTTGTATTTAGTAGAAAATTATTAATAGGTCAAGAATTGTTTTTTGCGTAAACTCCCTACTTAAGTTCGAGAGAAAGCAAAAATAAATCTTGAGCATGCTCAAGAACCAGAAACGCCATACAATTTATTGTATGGTTCTTGACATAATTAAAACAAACATATTTAAATTAGGCCTTTCTGTTATATAAAAAGGTGAATATTAATAACTAAAAAATATCTCTCTATTGAGCTATCTATTGAGCCTTTATTAGGGGAGTTTTTGCTTTATTAGTTAAAATATTTAATAATATGAAAATTTATGGAATAGGTGGATTTAACGAAGTAGGTAAAAATATGACTGCGGTTGATTTGGGTGAAGATGTTATTTTATTTGATTGCGGCCTATATCTTCCACCAATAGTAGAGCTAGAAGAATCTGAAAGAGTTTATACTGAAAAAAGATTAAGGCAAATAGGTGCAGTTCCTTCTGATGAAATACTTGATAATTTAGGACTAAGAAATAAAGTTAGAGCAATAATTCCAAGTCATGCTCATCTAGATCATATTGGAGCAATTCCTTTTTTAGCCTATAGGTATAATGCAGATATAATCGGAACTCCTTTTACAATAGAAGTTTTAAAAACATTACTTAGTGATGAACAACAACACCTATCTAACAAGTTTAGAATTGTTCAACCAAATTCTTTTTGTTATGTTCAAGGAAAAACTAAAAAATATAAAGTAGAATTTATTAATATAACACATTCAACTCTTCAAACATCCATGGTAGCCCTGCATACAGATCAAGGGATTGTTCTTTATTCAAATGATTTTAAATTTGATAATAATCCCATTTTAGGAAAAGCACCTAACTATGAAAGATTAAAAGAAATTGGTAAAGAAGGAGTAAAAGTCCTTATTGTTGATTCTCTTTATTCAGGAGATGAAAGAAAAACAGCAAGTGAAAAAGTAGCACGTACTTTACTTGAAGATGTTCTTTTAACAACCTCTAATGAAAATGCAGGATTATTTGTAACAACTTTTTCTTCCCATATTGCAAGATTAAAATCAATTGTAGATTTTGGTAAACAACTTGATAGAAAAATTGTTTTTTTAGGAAGAAGTTTAAATAAATATGTAACTTCAGCTTCAAGAGTTGATCTTTGTCCCTTTATCAGAGATATAGA
>JAGVIM010000102.1 GCA_020056045.1 Nanobdellota archaeon
AACTAAAACATCTCCTTCTTTAAGATCAAAATCTACAAGCCTTAATTCAAATTTCTTTTTTCCATTTAAGATTAATTGAAAATATTCAGGCCAAACTTTCTTTTTTATTTCTACCATTTTTATTTTTCCCTCCCTTATTTGTTTTTTAATACCTCTATTAATTCATCAAATTTATTATTTATTGTTTCTTCTAAACTTTCAAGTTGATCTCTTATTTCTTCTAGTTCTGATTTTTGTCCTTCCATTATTTATCCCAAAATTTCATTGTTCTTAGTTTATTTAAATTATTACCATACATATCTCTGAAATCATTTATATTAAAAAATTCCATTATTATTCTATCAAAACCAGGTCCCCATGCTAAAACAGGAATATGTCTTCCAAAAATAGGTATTGTAACTTCTGGTCTAAACATTCCTGCTCCACCTAGTTCAACCCATTTTTTAAATATTGGATGGTATATATCTATTTCAAGACTTGGTTCTGTGTAGGGAAAATAAGAAGGGCGGATTCTAATTTTTTTATAACCCATTTTTTTGAAAAATTCTATTAAATAACCTAAAAGTTGACGGAAATTTGCATTTTCATCAATAACTATTCCTTCTGTTTGATTAAATTCAAATCCATGTGTTACATCTACTGTTTCATTTCTAAAACATTTTCCAAGTGCAAAATATTTTGCTGGAAATTCTTTTGTCTCTGCTATTTTTTTAAGTGTTTGCATTGATAGGCAAGTTGTATGTGTTCTTAAAAGAACTTTTTTTGCATCTGTTTCTTTCCATTCATATTGCCAGCCTTTTGAACCTTTTATTTTTCCTTCATGAGAATTTTTTATTTCATTTACTAGTTTTTTGTCTGGAAGTTTTGCAGTTTTATCTTTAATAAAGAAAGTATCTTGCATTTCTCTTACTGGATGATCTTGAGCTGTGAAAAGTGCATCAAAATTCCAAAAACTGCTTATTGTCATTGGTCCTGTCATTTCTTTAAAACCCATTTCAAGCCAAACTTTCTTTGCATAGTCTGTTGATTGATTAATAAAATATTTTTTTCTACCAAATATTTTTGGAACTGGGCTATTAATGTCATATCTTCTAAATTTTTTCCCATGCCAACTTCCTGTTTTTATTAAATTTGGAGTTATTGCCTCAATCATTTCTTTTGAAAAGTCAAATTTATGTTTTACAAGTTCTTCTCCAAATTTTGTTATTAATATTTCTATTGATTTGTTTTCATTTATTTCTATAATTTCTCTTCTTGATTTTAGGTTTTCAAGCGCATACTTTTCTTCTGGTTTTAAGCTTTCAAATGGTCTTGGCAATGATTCTAAGAATTTTTCTTCTAATGTTTTTTCTATTAATTCTTCTTTTTTTCCAGAAAGAATTAAATTTCCATTTACTAGACTAATAAGAGCTTTTTTCTTTAGGGCCCCTATTGCAGCCTTGAATTCATTATCATTTAGTTTTGATTGTTCTTTTGCTTCTTCAAGAGATATTGAATTTTTTTTAGCAATTAAATTACTTAATCTTCTTTCTGGAAGTCCTTGTTTTAAATATAATAATCCGTTTAATCCAAATTCTATTGTTATTTCTTTTTTAGAAGAAAGTTTTACTATTCCTTTATTTGATAAGAATTCTAATGCTCTGACAATTGATGTTTTATCTAGTCCTGATTTTTCATTTATTTTATTTATATTTTCTTCCCTAAGATAAGGGATAATCTTTATTTCATTTGGAGATAAAGATTCTATTATTTTTTGAGTGTTTGAATCGTGCTCTTTTGTAGTCTTTTCCATAGAAGAACTAGATAAAGTAGTTTTATAAATTTGATGATTTTATTCAGCTGCTTCTTTTCCCTGAATCGTTGATCCTTTTAAGGTTATAATAAATGCCATAACATCTTGTGGTTTGTATTTATCTTTTGGATAGACTATAATACTTGTTTTTGTTCTTTTACATAGCTGGATGTTCTGAATTATTCTTGCAAGGGTTTTTGCTTTTTGGATGGCAGGAAGAGATTGAATTTCTTGGATAGAAATCCCAATCTTTATGTTGTTTTTTGCAGCGAGTTTACATAGAAATTCATTAAGACCTGAGTCTCTTTGTTTTAATTTATCTTTTCTGTTGTGTGATTCAGGACCTAGAAGGATGTTTACTCCTTTTATTTCCAATACTTTTCTATTAAATTCTTCATCTCCTGCTTTAATGATTATAATTTCATTTGAGTTTGTTTTTTTTGCTTTTTGAATTTGGTTTTTTATTTCTTGCAGGTTTGTTGTTTGAAGGATCATGTTACTTTTGCATATCTAAAATCATCATAGTATTTATTATATTTAAATCGATTCTTCTTTAAGATGCCTTCTAATTTAAATCCTGCTTTTTTAAGGATTCTTGCAGAGGGTTTATTGAATGTAGCAACATTACCATAAATTCTCTTTAATTTATATTTTTTAAACCCATAATTTGTAATAAGTTTTACTGCTTCTGTTGTAATTCCTTTTTTCCTATGTTCTTTTCCAATCCAATAACCTATTTTTGCTTTAAATTTGGGAATTATATTCATTAAACTTATAACTCCTACTAATTCTTTATTTATTTCAATTGCTAATATTAAATTATTTTTTTTATTTAGTTTAATTATTTCATTTAATTCTTTTTTTGCTTGCTTTAGTGATAATGGGTAAATGGGAGTATTCATATTTTTAGCTATTAGAGGGTTATTTTTATTTTTTTGAAAACTTTTCAAATCACTTTTTTTTGGAGGTCTTAGAATGAATCTTTTTGAATTGATTATCATTTAAAACTTAATTCAATTGATTTAATAAACTCTTTTGTATCTTTTTCTAGATCTTCAGATATTGAATTAAAAACCAGTTCATCATCAACTTTTCCATATTGATGGGCTATAAAATTTCTCATGCCTTTTGCTTCTTTAAGTTTTTTAGATAGATTTTCTGAAATTATTTTATTATCTTTTAATATATCAAAGACTTCTTTTTCATATTCTGGATATTTTAACTGTTTAAGATTAATTATTAAGAATCCTAAATCTTCTATAGCTTCAATTATTTTTTCACAATATCTTTCACAAATTGCTTTTATTTTATAATCTCTTTTATAATCTTCTAGTTCTAAATTTAAGGGGGTAAAATAATCATATAGTTCCTCCAAAAATTTCTCTATTTCTGTAATTTTTTCTTCAATTCTTTCTTTGAAAGATGATTTTTCCATTTTTATCAATCTCCTTTTTTATTTTTTCTGGAAGAATATTATATACTTGAATATCTATTTTTTCTGATAGATTCTTTAAAATTTTTCTTCTAAATTCAAAAGCTTCTTTTTCATTTATGTCTTTTTTGAATTTTACAGCAATGTCTATATCTGAGAAAAGATGGAATCTTTTTTCAACTAAAGAACCAAATAGAATAATTTTTTCAATTTTCCAGAACCATTCATGTTCTTTTATTACTTCAACTACTTCTTTGATAAATTCTTTAATATTTGCTCCATGCTTCAATCCAAATTCATCAGAGTAAGGAATAAGTGTTTTTACTACTTCAAATTTTTTTCTTATGTCTCTTGAAAGTCTTGTTTTTTCAGAGGGTTCTAATGATACTCCCATTAATTGTTTTTCAATTATTTTTAACTCTCTTTTTCCAAATATCTTTCTTAAATTCTCATTTTCTTTTATTTCTTTAATAAAGCTCATATTATCATAATTATGATAACTATTATCATCATTATGTTATATTTAAATGTTTGGTTTAATATCTTTTTTATTATTTTATTTTTATTTACTACTTAATAGTTAATATTATGCATATATTTATAAAGTATTTTATTATTAATTTTTTATGAAGAAGAAAGTACTTGCAACATCATGGCATACAGGGGGAATAAATGCAATTATTCCTGTTGTTAAAAGGATTTCTGAAGAGGGAAGAGTAGATATTGTTACAATCGGTCATTTAAATTCTGAAAATGTTTTGAAAGATAGAGGAGTTAGTTTTAAGACTGTTTCTGATTATGGACTTTCTGATGTTTCAGTAGATTCTATGGAAAGAATTTTAGATATTGAACAACCAAATCTAGTTCTTACTGGAACTAGTGCTCAAGATGCAGTTAATGGGGATGTAGTTGAACAAACTGTAACACTTGCCGCTAACACTCGTGATATACAGAGTCTTGCTGTTCTTGATTATTGGGCTAATTATTCTCTACGATTTAATGATATTTATACTAGAGAGAAACATAGATTTTTACCTGATAAAATTGCAATTATGGATGACTTGGCCTTGCAAGATATGGTTGCAGAAGGTTTTAATAGGGATAATTTAGCTATTACTGGAAATCCTCATTTTGATGATTTAGAAGGAAAGGCAAGAAATTTTCCTGATTCTGAAAAAAGGGCTATTAGAGATAGACTTGGTTTTTCAGGAGATTTTCCATTTTTATTTTATGCAGGAGGAGCTTTTTTAGAAGTTAAAGCTCAATATGGTTACTGGGATCAAGATATTTTAGAAATTATTGTTAATAGTTTAAGTGAATTACCTGAAAAAAGACAGCCCTATGTTGCACTGTCTCTTCATCCAGGAGTTTTAGATCCAGCTCAAAAAAGAGAAGATTTACCTAGACTTGCTGAATATATTAATGGAATCAGATATGAAAAAATAAAATTAGTTTTAGGAAAAGAACCTTGGATAAAAATTGATTCTCAAAAGTATTTTGTTGACCCTGATTTAAAATCTCAGAAACTTGCTATTGTATCTGACTTGACAATGACTGCATCTTCTACTCTTGGAATTGAGGCAGTTTATATGGGAAAACCTTGTGTAAGTTTACAACCTAATTTGTCTTCTGAAGTAGACCCTCTTGTAATCAGCAGAAATGGAATTATTCCTGTAGGTTATACTCCTGAATTTTGCAGAGGAATTGTATTAAGTGCTGCTAATCCTGATGATTATAACCATATTATAGAAAGAGCTGCTTGTTTTAGAACAGATGGAAAAGCTACAGAAAGGGTTACTAATCTAGTTTATGATATGCTTAAAGAATAACTTATTATAGATTCTTTTTTAGTTTATTTGCTAGATTTATTTTTTTTAGAATTTTTGGTTTTTCTTTTAATATGTTAAATCCAATTCTATTATATCTAGG
>JAGVIM010000154.1 GCA_020056045.1 Nanobdellota archaeon
AAAATTTAATTCTTACCCCAAATAAGGACTACTAGGTCTTTCAAGTGCAGCCTTTGCACTTCTTAAATATTCTGTTTCAATTCTTCTATACTTATCCATATCTGATTTTGTAACACTTGGACAAACTTTCTTCAAAGCATCTTCAAAATATTTTATCTTAACATCTTTACTGTTAATATCATCTCTTAAAGTAAGCATTGCAGCTTCTCTTACTAAACTTTCAATATCAGCTCCAACATAACCTTCTGTTTTTTCAGAGAGATAATAAATTAATTTATCTCTTTTTGATAATTCCTTAAAATCAATATGCCTGATTTTATTTTTTGTATCTTCTTCATTAACCCCTATCTTTACTCCCTTAAATAAATTATCCAACATTTTTTCATCATCGTCATCTAATTCAATAGGCATATTCTTAGTATGAATTCTAAATATTTTTTCTCTTCCCTCTTTTGTAGGATTTCCAACTAATAAAATTCTATCAAATCTTCCAGGCCTAAGTAATGCACTATCAAGCATATCAGGCCTATTTGTTGCTCCAATAACAATTACATTTGATAAATCTTCGATTCCATCCATTTCAGCAAGTATTTGATTAAGAACTCTTTCAGTTACTTTTGTTCCTTGTTCAAGTCCTCTTTTTCCAGCAAGTGCATCAATTTCATCAAAAAATATAATACAAGGACTAACCTGTCTTGCTCTTTCAAATATTTTTCTTACACCTTCTTCTGATTTTCCAACCCACATTGACAATAAGGATGGCCCTTTAACCTGAATAAAATTTGCTTCACTTTCTTTTGCAACAGCTTTTGCAAGTAAAGTTTTTCCTGTTCCAGGAGGCCCATATAATAATATTCCCCTTGGAGGTCTTATTCCAAGTCTTATAAATGAATCAGGAAATTTAAGTGGCCATTCAACAGCTTCTTTTAATTCTTGTTTAACAAGATCAAGTCCACCAACATCATCCCATGAAATATTAGGAGTTTCAACTAAAACTTCTCTCATTGCACTAGGTCTTACAACTTTTAAAGCATCTGTAAAATCCTTATGACTTACTTTTAATTCTTTTAAAACATTTTCAGGAATTTCTTCATTTTCTTTTAAATCTCCAATTTTAGGAAGAATTCTTCTAAGTACAATCATTGCAGCTTCTTTTGCAAGTGCATTAATATCTGCTCCAACAAATCCATGTGTAACACTAGCAAGTTCATCCATCATACCCTCCATAAAAATTAAATTAATATCATCTTTTTCCTTAGTTGACAAATCCCTTAAATCAGATTTATTTTTTGATTCATCATCTACAAGTAGATTAGCATAATTTTCAAGTCTATCTAAAAAATCATTATTATATTTTATTTCCCCATTTATATCTTTTAATTTTTTTTCTTCTTTATGATTTTTTAATTCAAGGTTTAATTGTTTAATTGATTCTTTCAAAATATCTATCTTCTTCAGAACATAACTTTTTTTAAATAAAGGTATTAAAGGCATATTTCTTGTACAAATTTTTAAGATTTGAAGTCTTCCGTGTTTATCAGGAGCTCGAAGTTCAATTTCCCTATCAAATCTTCCAGGTCTTCTAAGTGCCTGATCAATTGAATTAGGTCTATTTGTTGCACCAATAACAACAACTTTTCCTCTTGATTGTAATCCATCCATCATTGTTAGTAATTGTGAAACAACTCTTCTTTCAACTTCTCCTGTTACATCTTCTCTTTTAGGAGCAATTGCATCAATTTCATCAATAAAAATAATAGAAGGTGCATTTTTTTCAGCTTCTTCAAATAAATCTCTAAGTCTTTTTTCAGATTCTCCATAAAATTTACTCATAATTTCAGGTCCATTTAACAATAAGAAATTTGCTTCTGATTCATTTGCAACAGCTTTTGCAAGTAAAGTTTTTCCTGTTCCAGGAGGACCATGTAATAAAACTCCCTTTGGAGGTTCAATTCCAAGTCTTTCAAAAACCTCAGGATGTTTTAAAGGAACCTCAACCATTTCTCTTATTTTTTTAACTTCATCTGTTAACCCCCCAATATCTTCATAAGTAACTTCTGGAACATTTTCTTCAGAAACTTCAACAGCCTTGCTACTTAAAATAACTTCTGTATTTTCAGTAATAATACAAGGTTGATTTGGCGTTGTACCTACAATAACAAATTTTATTTGTTGTATTCCACCAAGTCCTCCAAAACCCATTCCACCAAACATTTCATTTAAATTTCCAAAAAGATCATTCATATCGCCAAATTCATCACTCATCATATCTTTTCTTCTCTGAACACCACCCATAACAATAAGATCTCCTTTAACAAAAGCTCTTCCGAGTAAACCTGATTTAAAAGCATTAGGGTTTCCCTGAATCTGAACTTTAATTCCTTTTTGAGCAGGAGCAACTATAACTTTTTTTGCTTCTTTAATATCTACTCTAGCTACAGTAACAGTTTCACTAACTCCTGTTTTTGCATTTTTTCTAATAATTCCATCAATTCTAATAACATTTTCTCCAACATCAGCAGGATATGCTCTATCTGCAATTGCAACAGTTTCTCTTCCACCTTTAATTGTTACAACATCTCCTCTTTTGATTCCAAGTTCTCTCATAATTTCAAAATCAATTCTAGCAATCCCCTTATATGCATCATCTTGCAATGCTTCTGCAACTCTAAGTTTAATTCCTTTTTGTTTTTCAATAGTCATTTTAGTTTTCCTTTATTTTAGTAATATCATTTACTTTATTATTGTTATTATTATTGTTATTGTTATGATTTATCTGATGATTTCCAAACTCTAAACTTATTCTTCCAAAATCCTCTAAACATAATCTAACCATATCATCCATTATTCTTTCCTGTACTTTAATAAAATTAACAAGCTCTTTTGGAATTGAAACAGCATAACTGTTTCCAACATATCTCATCTTAACAGTAAATTCTTTTTTCTTTAGATCAACAAAATCATTATATTCTTGTTCATCCTTTGGATGAATAATTTTACTTCCGCATTTAGGGCAAGAAACAGCCCTTAAAATCAAACCATTACGAGCAATTTGAATTCTCTCCATTTTTGTATTGCACTTTCCACATAAAATTGTATTGCTGAATATATCTGTCATTTTGTTTTTATTTTGAGTTTAAACCCTCGAGGGCCAGTTTCATGTATAAACATGTCTTTGCTCTCCAGGGGAAAAGAGGTGTTAAAGTATATTAGTATATACCTTACGTATATACCATAAATAGCTACTATTTAAATCTTACGAATTATTTATCCATTAATAAATCAATATTTAAAAGTAGTAAATATTTTAATAAAAATATAAATTATTATGTCCGAAATTAAAACCTCATTATTTATAATGAGGTCGTAAGCTTACTGCTTTTAATTTCGGAGCATGTCAAGATTGTAAAATCTTGAGCACCATCAAGAATTAAAAATTCTTGAGGTCCTAAAAACAAGTGCCTGTCACAAACCACAT
>JAGVIM010000004.1 GCA_020056045.1 Nanobdellota archaeon
TCAATAAATCATCTCTAAAAACCATTAATTTAACAGTATCAAACAAATCAGCCACAGATATATTATTTCCAATCATATCTTGCCAAGAAGCATCTAAAGGAAGTATCATTTTTGTATAATTCTTACAGCAGATTTGAATTGGATAATTAGTATCACTTGCATTTGATATTAAAGAATCTGTTAGACTATTTAATCTTACAACTGCTTTTTCATCTACTGCACATACATCATTTGGATTAAGTTCTGGAGAAGTTCTTTGATATTCTAGTAATATTTCAGAAGAATTTAATGCCCTATTCCATATCTTTACTTCGTCTATTAAACCATTGAATTTAAAAGTACCATACCCATAACTCCCAATAATAATTGGAGTAGTTATCATAGTAGTAAAAGTTTTGCTATATTGGCCATCAAGAGTTCCATCAATATAAAGACTAGATTTTCCATTTGAAGTATTATATTCTCCACAAGTATGATACCAAACATTGGGATAAATATTAGTAGTAGAGTTAAAATTTTGCCCAGTATTTGTTTCCCATCTAAGATGAGTAAATAGTATACCCGAACTCATCCAAAAATTAAGAAATTGATTAATATCTGTAATTAAATCATTATTTTGACCAAATTGACTTTGAGAGTTACTAATTGAATTTGTTTTAAACCATAAACATATAGTTATACCATTTGTATAATTACTGATAATTGGTTGATTAGGTATGGTTATGTCATTAGTACCATTAAAATTTCCCATTAGACCTACTTTTTCATTAATAAATGTTACTCCATTGTTTATTCCATCGTTTCCATTTCCACTTGCATCATTTGCATTTCCTTCAAATGGATAGTATGCAACTAGTCCTCGATTACCAGAACTTCCAGTAACAGCTCTGCAAGACATATTTCCAAAACAAACAGGAATATTGTAATTTGCAGTTTGATTAACAGAAGCATAAGCATTATTTGATGAGTTTAACCATAAAATAGGATTTAAACATGTTCCTGGATGAGGATTTGCTCCAACATAATTTGTTCCAAAAATTTCATTGTAACAAATATCATAAGTAAGTGTTCCATTCCACAATCCTCCAAAAGCATTACTCCAATCATAAAGTTTCATTATTATTTGACTAGGCGAAGTACATGTGTGTGTTACAATAGGATTAACACAATCTGTTACATTGCATACTAATCCTCCTGTACAAGTATTTGAACAATCAAGTGTTGAACCGCAACCATTACTTAAAGATGATCCACACTGTCCAGGATAATTTACACAGGTTTTAGCTTGGCACTGAATGCATTTTAGGGGAGTACTACTACCATCGATACCTGAATAAGAATATGAAGAATCAGGCCCCGAAGTTTTAACCCAAGAACCAGTATAAAAGTCATAAAGAGCATTTCCAGTATTAACATTAGGATCAGAGTGGCAATAAGTATTAACATCAAAATTAAAAAGATAAGTATATCCTCTTAACTGGCACAATTTTATAGCTGTTTGAATATCTCCCTGAAGCATTATTCCATTTCCCCCATTTGGCGGAGGTAAAGTTGGATTACCTGAATATAAATTAGTACTTGAAATAGAAATAATACTCGAAGGATTTATAGAATCTAAAGGGGAAATATCTCCAGATGTTCTATCTTTACAAGTTAAAGTTTTTATAAGCGGATTATTCTTACAAGCATCATTACCTCTTCCTCCAATATTATGTTTATCCCAGGTTATCCATTGTCCAGTATCTTTATTCCAGACTACTACATCTTTGTCACTTCCCCACCAACCCAGTCCAGCAGGTTGTCCCATACTAATTGCGATTGGATAAGCCCCTCCAGAAATTATCTCACATGCTTTAGTGGCAGTTATAAAATCTGCAAAAAGATATTTCTGACCACTATTTGTTATAGAACTTATTTGAGAGTTACTATAAATTTGAGATTCAGTATAAGTGACTTGTCCTGCAAAAACCATTTCAATCATAAATACAATTATTAACACTAATAAAAAACCTAAACCTTTTCCTCTTTTCATAATTTATTAATGAACTAATACTTTATAAATATTCTCAATCATCCTTTCATAACGGCAATTGGTTTTAATTTTGCAACTAAATTTCCAATACCTATTTCATGACTTACTCTAACAACTTCATCAATATCTTTGTAAATCTGAGAATTATAAAAATACTTGTAGCCCAAATGTAATAAACTTTATAAAGTTCAATAATCTTAATAGGTCATGATAATAGGTACAAAAGATTTTATTGGAAGCAATTATAATGCAGAATTAAAATCAGTTCCTTTAAGAATTTGGAATTCTGATTGGCCAGTGCCAAAAAGAATAAAGTTAAAATCATATTCAGTACATACTAGGACCTCTCATAAAACAGATATGAATATAAAAAGATATTCTTTATGGGGTGAAGTTGAATCTTCTAAAGATTTTAAGAATAGAGTTTATAAGAATAAAAATCCTGCTAAATGGGGGAAAGGTAAAAAAAGTGGGAGAAGATTTGATTATAAAATAATAAAAGAGAAAATCTGGATAAAGATACTTTCCAAATCACAAAATATAGATATAACCGATAGGGAGCTTATTTTTGATGGAAATTATTTAAGGATCCTTTTGAATAAAGGTGAGGTTGCTATATGGTATGTTTCTGGTGAAGGACAGATAAGGTTTATTATCTTACCAAAAAAAATAA
>JAGVIM010000066.1 GCA_020056045.1 Nanobdellota archaeon
AATTGCTTATGTGAAGAAACCTCCATCAAAAAATATGAATATGATAACAAATTGGTAAGTTTGTTTAGTTATAGTCATGAGCGAAGCGAATTAACTTGTGATCCTAGTTTGATATTTATACAGTCTACTGTTTATGATTTATGTTATCAGGAAACTGCAAACGCTTCAACTGCTGGTGATGGAGATTGTGGGCTTAATTATAGCGGGAGTTATAATTTTACAGGAGGTTGGAGTAATTTGAATAATCTTTATGATGGTAATTGGAGTAGTTATGGTGCGGGTAGTGGGGGGGATTATGTAAATTTTTATGTCAATTATACTATTCCAAATGGAGCATTAAATTCAAGTTTGTGGCAAATTAAAAGTTCTTGTGGTATTTTTAATATTACAATAAATTCAAGTTGTTGGAATGGTAGTTTATTAAGATTTAATATTAGATCTAATTCTGCTATTGACCATCTAGGTTTATATTGCATTAATGCAACTGATTTGAGTAGTATATTCTTAAATTCATGTCTTTCTACTTCATATGCATTCGAAGAAGCAATGCTTTGGAATATTTCAAGTGAAGATCCATATTCTCTTAATACTTGCCAGGAATTAAATGTAAGTGGAACTTATACATTAACTGCAAATGTAACTTCTAATGGAACTTGCTTTAATATTACAGCAAATAATGTTGTTCTTGATGGAGATGGTTTTAATATAAATTATTCTGCAAATGGAACAGTTGGCTATGGAATTTATGTGAATGGATACAATAACATTACAATTAAAAATGCAATAATTAAGGAAGGAAAAACAACTGGAAATAGTAAATATGCTGTTTATTTAATAAGTTCTAATTATTCTATAATACAAAATAATAATATTTCAACAACTGGCTCTGATGGATTCGGAATTTCTCTATATTTATCTTCAAACTCAAACATAACTTCAAACACAATCTCAACAACTGGCTCTTGGGGATATGGAATTTATTTATATGGCTCTTCAAACTCAAATACACTAATCTCAAACACAATCTCAACAACTGGCTCTTGGGGATATGGAATTTTATTAGATTCATCTTCAAATTCAACAATAACTTCAAATATAATCTCAACAACCGACTCTTCTGGACTTGGAATCTATTTATCTTTATCTTTAAACTCAAACATAACTTCAAACACAATCTCAACAACTGGCTCTTCTGGATATGGAATTTTTTTGTATGCATCTTCAAATTCAACAGTAACATTAAATATAATCTCAACAATTGGCTATATTGGACGGGGAATTTATTTATGGTCATCTTCAAACTCAAACACAATAATTTTAAACACTTTAAATGTTTCAAATGCAGATAGAATTAGAATTGGTGCAGGTTCAGGTAACAATTTCACAAATAATTCAATAATTAATAGAAATTATTCATATTTTGATATTAATTTTGGAACTGCTGGACAAAATGGAACAAGGCTAATTGACCAGTATTTAGAGAATTATACTTTTACAGGAGCAGGTTCAACAATCAATGTTAAAACTACTGGACTTGGAGAAATTAGTTTTATTAATTCTGTTAATGGAACAGGAATGAATTTTTCAAATGATATTAAAATCGGAAATAATTCTGCATTTGTTAATTCTTCTGTTGCAAGCGGAGGATTGAATAAAAGTGCTAATATTACTTTGTTTAATTTACCTACAAATTTTATAATTCCTGTTATTTATTATAATGGAAATACGGTATGTAATTCTACTACTAATCCTAGTTGCTCTAATTTTACTAGTTTAAATGCAGGAAATGTTACATTTAATGTTAGTAGTTGGAGTAATTATAGTATTAAAGATTTAGCACAGGTTACTAATTGCGGTATTCTTAATATTCCAAATACGGTTTATACTTTACAGAATAATGTTACAAGTAGTACAACTTGTATTAATATTACTGCTAATAATGTTGTTATTGATGGAAATGGATTTAGTATTAATTATGGAATTAATGGAACTGCTAATACTTACGGAATTTATATTAATGGATCTAATAATATAACTATAAAAAATACAATGATTTATGAAGGAAATTCTACTGGAAATAATAAACATGCAATTTATTTATTTAATTCTAATTATTCTAGGATAGAGAATAATAATATTACTAAAAATGGTTCTTCTGGATATGGAATTCGTTTAGATTTATCTTCATACTCAAATATAATTTCAAATAATGTTACAGCAACTTCAGGATTTGGAATTATTTTACAGTCTTCAAATAATTCAATAATAACTTCTAACACTGGAAGTAAATTTACTCTCGCTTCATCTTCAAACTCAGTAATAACTTATAACTCTGTAGATGGAATTACTTTATCTGGAAATTTAAATTCAACTATTGTCTTAAACAATATTTTAACATCTGGTTCTGGGATTTATTTATCTTGGGGTTCTGGCTCAAATAATATAAATTCAAATATAATTTCAACAACTGGCTCTTTAGGATATGGAATTAAGTTATCTCAAGCTTCATATTTAAATAATATAACTTTAAATAATATTTCAACAAATGGAACTTCTGCATATGGAATTTATTTATATGAGGATGTTGGCGGATCTGTAAGCTTAAACACAATAACTTCAAATATTTTAAATGTTTCAAATACTGCTAGAATTTTAATTGAGGCAAATTCAGGTTCTTCTAATAATTTTACAAATAATTTAATAATAAATAGAAATAATTCATTTTATGATCTTAATTTTGCAGGAACAGGAAATAATGGAAACTGGTTTATAGATCAGTATTTAGAGAATTATAGTTTTGCAGGTGCAGGAAATACTATAAATGTTAAGAATTCTCAATTTGGAGAAATTAGATTTAATGTTGCTGTGACCGGTTCTGGATTTAATTTTTCAAAAGATATTCAAATATTGAATGATTCTGCATTTGTTAATTCTTCACAAACAGGATTAAATAAGTCGGCAAATATAACTTTTTACAATTTACCTGTGTTTAATGATCCTATAATATTAAAAGATGGAGTAGCTTGTTCTGATTGTTATAATTTTACATTATTAAATCCTGGAGGCAATGTTAAATTTAATGTTAGTAGCTGGAGTAATTATAGTATTAATGAAGATACGAGATATATTTATCCTGGAAATGTTAGCAGGTGTGGAATGATTGGGGATTCTGGAACTTATACTTTGAATGCAAGTTTGATTGGAGCACAAATTCCTGTAACTGGATGTTTTAATATAACTGCGTCGAATGTTACACTTGATTGCCAGAATCATTATATTTTGAATGCAACACTTAATGTTGCTGGAATTTATGCTAGAAATAATATTGTTAATGTTACTGTTAAGAATTGCAATGTGACAATGTCTACAAGCGGAACTGGAATTTGGTTTAATTCTGTTAATAATTCATTTATAATTAATAGCACTGCAAATTCAAATTATTATGGAATCTTTCTTTATTTAAACTCAAATAATAATCTTTCAGGGAATACTGCAAATTCAAATGCTTATGGAATTTATCTTATTTCAAGTTCAAATAATACTCTTGCAAATAATACTGCAAATTCAAATAGTTATCAGGGAATCTCTCTTTCTTCAAGCTCAAATAATCAGATTATAAATAATACTGCAAATTCAAATAATAATTATGGAATCCTTCTTGATTCAAGCTCAAATAATGTTCTAAGTAACAACACTGCAAATTCAAATTATTATGGAATCTTGCTTTCTTTAAGCTCAAATAATAATCTTTCAGGGAATACT
>JAGVIM010000192.1 GCA_020056045.1 Nanobdellota archaeon
CTGCACCTGCAAAAGCTAGTGCTGCTGCAATGTATGTCTTGTAACCTTGTAATCTTTCTAATACCATGTCTTCACCTCCTTGTTTTGTTTCATTATTGTTCTAATTGACTCACATCGAAACCAACTTTTTTTAATATTTTTAGTTCAATTTCGTTTGCAGCGATTTCGTTTAGCCATTTATCTACTCGCAATCTTACTCCCTCTGTTGGTTCTTCGTAATCAATTATTTCTCCTTTTTCATTTTTTTCGTTTGCTTCTACTGTAGCATACATCTTTGGATTAAATTCATCAGCATAACGATAAATTAAAACACAATCTGGTTCTTTTGGATAAGTTATTTGACCAAGCGTTTCTGGTTTCTTGCTAACTTTCTTTTTAGATATAGCGTCTTTTGATGTATGTACTATTGAAGTATAAGGAATTCTCATTGCTGAAAATACAGAGTTGATTCTTTGTACTGCAGATGCTGTTGATGCACCTTTGTAGTCATAATTATCTATTAGTTCTTTTATGAATACACCAACATAGATGTAATCTTTTCTATTAGATTCTGTTCGAACTTTAAGCTGTGATAATAGGTTGATATTATTTTCGATGAATAATTCTGCATAGTTTCTATTTTCGAGATTATCACTAATATCTTTTTGTCTATCTCTTCCACTTGATTCAATTTGCATTAATTGTGTCATTATTTATTTCTCCTTTTGATTTTTTATATTATTTATGTTTAAGGTAATATAAGTATTTTTCACTTAAATTTTTTATTTCATCTTCTGTCTATGTGTTAAAAGATTTCATATTAAATTATGCTCCTTGAATTTTTATTAAGGCATCTTTTTGTTTTTTTATCTTTTCTGTTGTTCTATTTATATCATCTATAAATCTATCTCTTGTCACTACTTGATTTAAGAGGAAATCGAGTCTTCCTGATTCTTCTGTTCTTTCGATTGCACCAAGAGTTATGTTTAAGAATTGTTGTTGTTCTGTCTTCTTTTTCTCTAATTTTGTGATGTCTTTTTGAATTCTGTTTAAGTGTGCTATGTCTATTGCTGTTAATTCTTTTTTAGTTGGAAATGTAATTAATTTTTCTTCTTTTATAATTTTAATTTCCTTTTTCTTTTCTAATTTTTGTTTTTTTTCAAGTTTCTTTATTTTATTTATCTCTGCTTTCTTTTTCTTTTCTTGTTGTTTTATTAATTCTTTTTGACGTTCCTCATAATAATCAATCATCTGTTCACTGACTTTTTGAATTAGTGGTTCTGGTGTCTTTTTCATTTCTTTGTATATCTTTATTTGATTTTTTATAAGTTCTATTTTGTTTTTTTCTTCTATGAGTTCAAGTTTTTGTTTTTCTTTTTCTTGTTCTTTTCTTTTTTCCTTTTTCTTTTGAATCTCTTTTAATTCATCTATATTGAGAAGTATTGGTTTTGGTGATTCTTTTTTACCTTGACCTGTTATTCTAATGTTATAACTATCTTCTATATTTCCACATGTTCCAAGACCAGCAATTTCTAAATGAGACATTCTCCAAATGTCTTCAGCTTCGGCTTCTGTAACATTTTCTATCCAATCTTGAAAATTCGGTATTTGTGTTCTTAATGGGATTACAAATTTTTGTGTAATTAATATATTTTTTAATGTTCTTATTACTATTGGATTTATTGGAGGACTATCACAAAAATTTAAGTCTAAATCAAATCTTACCCAATATTCCATTATTTCTGTGCCATCATAATTTGGCATTATTATCTTCGAAGGTCCGACACCTTCATATTCTCTTGGCTCATCAAACGTGGATGATGTTCTTTCCCATCCTGGAACTGTTCCAAGTCTAGCTCCCATTATCTCACCAACTTCTTAAAAAATTCTGATTCAAGATTAAACGTGTTATGTTGTAATTTTGTGTCAATTACTTTATTTTTGAATTCTTTTAATATTTTTTGTTTATCATTATCACTTGCATAAATTTGTATTATAAAATTATTTTCCTTTTCTTTATAGTGAACTCTTCCAGGAGTTTCAATATTAAATTTTTTCCATCCAAAAATTCTATCCGTTTCTTCATCTATTTGATTTTGAAATTCTAATTCTTCTTCTGGTGTGAAATCTTGTTTTTGATTAGTAGTTAGTTCGACTACATCTTTAAATTTATATCTAAGTGCACGTTCTCCCCATTCAGGATGTTTTATTATATTTTTATCCAGTACCTCATATAGTGATTTTGTTTCATTTACGTCACATTTATTGTAGAATAGTAACTTTTTGTTATCATCTCGATATTTATTTATATTAAAATTTTCTAATTTAAATTCATTAGATTCCATTTTCATTAAGTTTTCGTTTATTGGAATACACACTAAATCATATTTTTGATGAGGAGAACCTATCAGTTTAAATAATCTTCCAGGAGTGTTGAGTGGATCAATTTTTGTTTTTGTAATTCCTTTTTCTTTTCTTATTGAATCTAAATGTATTATTAATCCATTCATTTTTGCCATTGTTTCAAAGACATTTACTCTACATAAATTATGGTGAACGAGTATTTGAACTCCATTTCCTGACGTTTGAATGTTGTATGAATTTGGAATAAATGTATTTAATTCTTCAGATACTATATCAATAGTTTTTTGTAAGTCTTCTCTATTGTTTAAATCAAGTATATTTCCAGATTTAATATCAATATCAATTCCTAAACTACACGCTTTTATGAGCTTCTCGTTTACATATTGAACTTTTGGTTGAATTACTTGTTTATCATGAAGACTAAGTGTTCCATAAAAAGCTCTTCCTTGTGTTGCATATTCATCTACTTTTTCTGGAGTGTTAAAATGTAATTTGTGTTTATCCTTTGAATTTATCCATCGATAAATTATTCTTTTATATTTTCTGCATTTTGGGTTTGAGCATTTTAAAGTGTGAATTACATTTCTTTCTATATCTTCTTCTGGAACTTGTAATGTTCCATTACATATAACTTTATTTTTGTCCATTCGAGTACATTTTTTAGATAGATATTTTACATAACTTTCCTCATATATTGGAGTATAAGCATTTAGTCTTATAGCATCGATAGATTTTGGTGTCGAATAACTTGACCATATTTCATTTAGATTATTCTTTCTTATATGTTCAAGTATTTTTAATGGATTGTCGAATATTGTTTTCATAATTTAATATTTTTTTTATTTAATGTTGTTTATTTGGACAATATTTCATATGTGCCATCATTTGAGATTTTGGATATTCTTTTTTTCTATATCTTTTTCCACAGTAATCACATTCTATTTCATTTGTTTCTTTTATTTCATGATATTTACACATTAAGATACCTTCTTGATTTTTGAAATAATTATTTTGTCTACGTCATAAGTCACTTCATATCTTCCTTCTTTGAAGTTTATTTCATCTAAGTATTCTTTATTAAATGCAATCATTCTTCCAGATTGTGTTTTAGTCATTGTTCTATTTTCACATTTCATAATAATTCATAATCTATGTATGTTATTCCTTAAAAATGGTTTTAGAGGGTATTAATATAATGTTAATATAGCTTTAAAGGTATATAAGCTTTGTGATTTGATTTTATTATAAAAATATAGTTATAAAAACATCACAAGGCTTATATACTTATATGTTGTATTATACTTAGTAATTTCTTCTTTTATAAAATTATTTATATATTAAAATCAAAAACGATAGCGGTTGCCTCCGATGGTTTTATATACTATTAAGTTTATATGTAAGCTTGTAGATATGAAAATTTTTTATTCTTATAATTGGTGAAAATTATGTTTAATTTAATTGGTACAAGTAGTTTATATAATTATGGCTAAATTAAGTTTGGTTGAAGATATTGTTGATAAAGAATTTGATATTATTTCTAAGAAAATTGATAATATTCATGATTCTTTATTTTCGTATATTTTAAGTATTAATATTCTACGAGGTGTGTATGATTGTAATTACGAGGTTATCATTGATAATAAACTTAAACGAAAGATGATAGAAAAAACAATTGAAAGTAAAGAAAGGGGTATTGAGTTAGGATTTAATTTATATATAGATGAAATGAATGTTTTGAAAAGTGATGATTATTGCGAAGGAAATGAATGTAGTATTTTACATTTATTTCCTTCAAGTGGGAATTTTATGGGAGACTTTCATACTCATAAATCGAGTTCTTCAGAACCATCATTTAGAGATTTAGATGCTATTTATATTGTTGGATTTGGATGTATTGGTGGATTTGTTGATGAAATTTCTACTATAAGATGTTATAAAAGGAAATCTAAATTTAGTGAATTAGTCAAAGAAAAAATAAAGAATATTTCTAATTTTTATGAGAGAGAAGATATTAAGTTTCAAGAGTTACGTGAAATTGAATTGAAAAAACATAATAAATGGATTGAAAAACAATTTTTAAGTGAGGATGAAGCAGCTATTGAATCAAACAAAATAAATGAATCATACAGAAAATTATTAAAAGTTTATGAAGAATATTTAAAAATTAGAGATAAAAAACATAATTATATTTTGAATAAATATTTTGATATTATAGAAATAATATAATGAAAGAATAAGTAAATATAAGTAATATAGGATGTGAAATAAAATGACAACAAACGAAGAATTAATAGAACAGAAAATATTAGATATACCAGAAGAAAGAACATTAGTATATCCAGAAAGATATGGTATGTTTGAATTGTATATGATAGCTGTAAGAAGAGCACGAAGAATTAAACAACTTCCTCATGCTGAGTTTACTCTTGCTCGTGAAGCGTCGAGAATGACAGCTTATCGGTTCTTAGAAGAAATTAAAAAGGTTTGTCCTGAATATTATAAACATTTTATAGAGATGGCAGCAGATGAGATGCCAGATTAGATTATAAAGAAAGGTGTAAATATGGGGTATAGATTTATAAACTTAGAAGATGAAAAAATAACACAATTATTTAGCACATTAGAATAAAATATAAAAGAGGTAATAAAATAATAAATATGGCAACTTTATATGAAATACCAGCTACATATTATGAAAGTTTTATAAAAACTTTCTCTAAAAAATTAGATGATATTCTTGATACTTTAAATGATGAACAAGATATTCTTGAAGTTTTAAAGATTGTAGTTAGTGATATTCATAAAAGGTACATTGGACTTGATGAATCATATCTTTCAGATACAGAATTCGAAGAAGAATTATTAGATATTTTAAGTAATATACTAAAAAAAATAAAAGAAGGAAAATTAAAAGTCGCATATTTCACAGATAATTCGATAAAAATATTAAAAGAAATAATATACAGATCTGAAAATAGAGAATACTCTGTAAATTTATGTATATATAAAAACAAACTATTGTCTGAAATATTTGTTAATTATATTATAAAAGAAGGAAAATCAAGTATTAAAATTACACCAAGAATTAAAATTCAATGTGATAAAGACAAAGAAATTATATCAAATTTTCGTACTCATCCAACTGGTCATTTAAATATACCATCATTAAATGATTTATTTATATTTAATTCAGGAAACAGATATTTTGATTGTATAGGAACCAATAAAACAAAAAATAAAATTAGTTGTTTTGCACATAAACATTTAAGTTTACTTGATAATATAAATGAAAGGAATAACCTTTTATTTAAAATAAATCAAGTTGAAGAAATAAGAATTAAAAGTCATAAATATAAACAATCTTATAGAAACAAACTATTTAATTACAGACAACAATTATATAATGAATTACTTAATAGATTTTATAATCAATTTAATCCAGAAGAAATTAAATATATTATTTTAGAAACTATAAATGATGGAAAAAAAGAAGTTGATATAATAGAAAATAAATAAATAAATTAAAAGATGTGATAAAATATGAATAAAAAAGATATAAAAGATGACATTGACGACAAATTTAATGAAATAGAAAACAAAATTGATAATATAAGAAAGAAATTTTTAACAGAAGAAGAATTTAAACAAATGGAAGAAGAAGAAACTTCTTACAAAATAGGTAATTTTTATAATGCCTTATGTGAAGATGGTAGAAGAACGAATGAAATGTATAAAAGAGTAAAATACAAAATATACAAAGATTCAATAGAAGAAGTATATAATTCATTAAAAGAAAATAGAATTCCAGAAGACAGAAAAGATTTTGAATTAGTAAGAAAATCTGCAAGAAAAACTGCATTAGTTCTTTTAAATGAAATTTATAGAACAACAAAAGATCCAGTTTTACATGATCATTTTAGTAAGTTATTTGCAATAATAGCATCAGATTAAGAGGATTTAATATGACATTTTATGAAGATTTATATAAAGAATATGTATTAAATAATAAAAGTACAGTAGAAATATATGATACAATAAAAGCTAACAATAAAGTGTGGTTGGAAGATATTTTTTTTGATGTAATGGCAAGATTAAAATATAATATTGAATTATTAGATTTAAATGATGATTATAATAAGAATGATAAAGTATTAGATTTACTTGATATTGAATACAATGAAACAAAAAACGAAAAATTATATCAAATAATTAATCATCTAAAAAAATATAATGATGAAAAAAAACTTAGAATACAAAAATATAGAGAAGAAGAAAAATTTAAAGAAGAAAATCCTACTCCAAAAGAAATTATCGAAAGAATAAATAGTAAAATTAATGAAGAAAAATGGAATAGTATAAAAAAAGAAATAGGATATGATTATTATGACACATATGAAGAAGTTATAAATGAAGTTAATCAACATGATGAATATTCCGATTCAGAAAGAACAATTATGTTAGTAAAAAATTCTTCACAAAAAGTTTCAAATATATTTCTACAACAAATTAAAAAATATATGCCTAAGGAATATTATCATTTCAAAGCTTTAGTTGAGAAAATATCTCCCGATTAGGAATAATTATGAAACCTTTAATAAGACCACAAAAGTTTGGTTCAACTAATACAGATGATTGGATACAGTTTCAACTGAGAAAATGTAGTGAGGAGCAAAAAACAAAGAAACTATTTAAAACAAAGGAATGCAGAATCTATTTAACTCCATTTTTAGATAGAAATGAAAAATTATTTAAAAAGTTTGAATAAATAAATCAAGAAAAGGATAATTATGGTTAGTGATAAACAAGTCAAAAGACTTAGTAATACATTTGATAATATAAAGAGTAAACTTGATGATGTAAGTAAAAAGGTCAGTGACATGAGTTTAGAAGAAAAAGAATTTGAGTTAATAAATGAAGCATTGTTAGTAAAACCAATAAGCGAATTGAGTGATAACATTATTGATGTAGAAACTCTTAGTAATATACTTCATAATTTCATTTTTATAGAAAAGTTTGATTTAAAAAGAATACTTCAATTAGAAATGATGAGTAGTATAGTTGATGAATCATTAGTTACTGATGTTATTATATCTCAAGAAACAAACTCTAATATAAAAAGTTGGTTACATTATACTGTTATTCCTTTTATATATTTAAATAAGAAAAAATTAGACATAAATCAAAAAATTACTGGATATTCAGATGAGATAGCAAAAGAACGAATGTATGGAGATGTGTTGGAGCATAAACACAAGTCTAATGATTATTGGCATCCTACTACAAGAGTTCATGCTCCTAATTTATATCCTAAAAATGTTCTTCCGAAAGGACACGTGTTACAAAAATTTAAATCTGGTAAGGATCTTCCTCAAATTAATATTGTATTGAAAGGAGAAGACAAATCTACTAAGACAGATAAATCTTTTAAATATAAGTATATAAAATTAATAGAGAATAGTGTTGCAAATTTACATGTTGTAGAGAATATATTATATTTTGATTTAAATAAATTAGTGGAAAAATTATATCATTACATAATTAAACTTGGTTATTCATTAGATGAAGTATTGAATAAAAGTTTAATTGATGATATTATAAATAAGTGTGTTAAATATGAAGATATGCCATCTTCTGATTATTCTTTAGATTTAAAAAATAATGTATATACATTGTTAGTCAAGAGGATTGTTCCTGATATATATGTTAATTTAAGTGATATTGAATCAAGTGATATAAAATCATCTACAGATAAAGAAGATTCAAGAATGTTTGAAAAAACGTTTGGTGTATCTACATCTACGAAAGCGAAAGATGAAATAATAACTAAAGATGAAATAAAAAGTTGTATTTATCCATTTGATTTAAATTGGATGTCTAAAGAAGATTCTGATTATATAGATATAATTAGATTAATTGATATTTTGTATGATTTTGCCAATGACCATCAATATATTAATTATAGTGATATTATGTATGTTTTTAATACTAAATATTTTGGTGGTTCTGAGAAATTGTTAAGTATGATTCCAGACGAATCAAAAAACAAAATTAAGAAGTGGCTTCAAAGAATTGTCATTCCGTGTATTAATAGTGTGATAGAGATAAATATAAAAGATAGAGCAAAAGATTTTCCACAGTTGAAAAAGTTAGATTATACTATTGATATGAATAGTAAATTGTATAAAAGAATGGATAAAATAGTAAGAGATTTATATGATTCATTCTATGATGAAAAGTTACTGTGTTTATATTACACTTACTATGTTCTAAACTTAAAGGGAAATAGTGACTTTAACTTTGAATTTAGAGAGTTAGAAAATAAGTTGTATCGAGATTTCTATAATTATGGTATATTTGCAGTATTGGGTGAGATGGGACATTTTGTTGATATGTTTTATGTTAAAGTAAATAATACAATAAATTCTTTAGAGAATTTTATTACTTTTAGTCCTTTTGATTCTAATAAGAGAGTTATGTTTAGAAAAGGAGCAGATGAATTTATATCAAATGTTTCAAAATGTGTTGGTGTTGATAAGAAATCTATATATAGAATATTGCAAATTTATGAAATAGGAAAAGGAGTGAGTCATAATATTGATAATTATAAAGAATCATCTATAATAAGAGATATTAAATTTTTATATTTAATAGAGAAATATTTTGGATATTTTACAAGACCAGATTTTATATTCAAACTTGCAAATAAAGTTTTTATTAAGAAGGGTGGATGTTGCTGGTCAAGCCGATATGGTGGTGAAAAATGGAAATCAATATCAAAAACTATGTTAGCTCGAAAAAATATGGTATCGAAGACAGTTTTTATTGATACTTGCTGGTCATTGCAACATAATACTGAATTGTTTATAAATAAAATATTTAATGTAAAATTAGATATAGGGGTTATTAGAAGATATTTAACAGATATAAAAAATGGAAAATTTGATAGAGTTTATGAATGTGCAATAAAACATAATACAAAATTAGACAGATTTGTTTATAAAAATCTTATATATCCAGGTTTTAAAGGTAAAAAAAGAAGAAAGCAATATGTAGATATAAGGAATTTTTCATTAGAAAGTAAGATTGGGTTATACAAAGAGTTAGATAGTTCTTTGGATCATGAATTAAGCTTCGATAATGTGATTATTAATGAAGATGAACAAGCAGAAATTATATTAGATGTATTCCAAACTATCTTTATAACAGATTTAAAATCTATTTCAGATTATTTGTTTACAAAAGTGAGGATTGAAGTAGAAAAAAGGAAAGAATATAAATAGAAGATATACCACAAGGATTATCAGTGTTATTTGGTTAAATAATAGGAATTAAATTTATGGTAAAGAAAGAGATAAACAAAAAAATAAGGGCATCTACAGAATTTGCTGAACAAAATAAAAAAGAATTAGAGGAAGAATATAAAGAATGGGATAAATGGAGATGTGGAGATTTTGAATATTTAGTTAAAAAGAAATGTGTTCACTTCGGTGAAGTTAATATATTTGGTCTTGCTCCAATATCATGTCATGATATTAATGTTGACAATATTAATAAGTTAATCAAGGAGAAAAATATAAAATCATGGCTTATATTAGATTTAGGTTGTTTGATTGGAATTGATATAGACAAACTTTCTAATATTAATATCTATTTTAACCCAGTTCGAGATTTCTCTGTTCCATCATTTGAAGAAATGAATAATATTATCGAGTTTATATCCAAAAGTATGGATATAGATAAAGGAAATGTATTAGTTTCATGTATAGATGGTCATGGAAGGACAGGACTTGTGCTTGCAGTGTGGGCAGGAATAAATGGTATTGAGAATCCTGTTAAGTATATTAGAGAAATATATTGTGTTAATGCAGTTGAGACTATAACACAAGAAATGCTCGTAAATATTTATTTGAAGTATATAAAGAATCTATAATTTAAGTTGTTGAGATGGTTGTGTAATGTTATGATTAGCAAAAAGTTATGGAAAAAAGTTATTGATAAGGAATTTAATAAACTTAAAGATAAAGTTAATATTATAAAGAAAAATTTAAAGTTGTCATCAAAAAGTAATGTACTTGATGATTATGGACTCATAGAAAATTTTATTCCTTATAAAAAAGCACTCGGTGGAAGATTTGAATGGATACGTAAAGATGAATCAAAAATAGGTAAAACTGTAAATTATATATTAGAAGGTGAAAAGCTTCAATATATAATAAGGAATGTTGCTGGAAATGCTCACATGGAAATAACAGATAAAGGAATGAAATCTGTATTATCTGATGTGACTTATGCTGAAAAAGGAATAATGACTGCAGTTGTTGATGAATTTGAATTAGCACCAGATTTACAGGGAAAAGGATTAGGAACAAGATTATGGATAGAAAGATTAGAATCAAAAGCAAAAGAATATAAAGTAAAAATAATTATAATAACTCATGTTATGTCAACAGCAAGAAATTTTTGGAAAAAAGTAGGACTTGTTCCTAAATTTGGTAATGAAATAGACAGAACATGGATAAAAAATATATGACTGAAGAAAGATGTTGATAATATTCTTGATAAAATAAAAGAAAAAGTTGATAATCTTAATATAGGAGTAGAAATAAAGAATAAAAGGTGAATAAAATGTTTGGAAAATCAAAAGAAAAATCAGAAGAACAACACATAATAGATGAATGGAGAAAAGCTATTGAATATAAGGTTATTTGTGGTGGTGCAGAAGATGTAGAATTACGAATGAATAAACTTTATCCTTTATATGAACTTGATGTATTTAAAGAAAATATAGATGTTACATCTCTATGTGTAGTAATGAAGAAGACAGGAATAATGGCTTGGAGAGCGTATTTCTATAAATACTTAAAGGGAGATAAAATCGGAATTGATGAAATAATAGAAAAAATAGTAGAAATAAATAAGTAAAATTAGATGTTAAAATAAAAGGAAAATAAAACAAATAAATATTGGGAAAGTATGAGGGAATAAATATAGATAAAAAATATATGACTGAAGAAAGATATAAAAAAATGATGAAAACATATAATCTTGTATCGAAATTAGTTAATAAATATGGAACAGAAGATGCTGCAAAAACATTGACTGAAAAAGGATTTGTTGTCACAGCTTCAGAATTAAAAGATTTTAAGAAAGAATAAAGAAACTAAAAAGCTTCAATAGGAAGTTGGAAACTTTAATTGATTATATAGATTAATAAAATGAATTATGAAGAATGATAATTTTTTATTTCTAACTAATATTCTCACTTCAAATAATACATTTTTCTTTTTTCGTGTGTTATGATTTATTGTTTTTCAATGTTTACTTATACATTATTAATTTTAGTATGAATTAAGTGGGAGTTGATAGCTTTGTTCATTGATACTATTATTTCCAAGCAGACGAGCTTTTATTAGATTTACAGAATTTTCTGAAATATCTATCGTAATCCACTTTCTACCTAATTTTTGTGATTCACATGCTGTAACACCCGAACCTCCGAAAAAATCTGCTACAATGTCTCCTGGATTTGAAGATGTTTTAATTATTCTTTCTAATAGTTGTCTTGGTTTCTCAGTTGGGTAATCGTGGCGATCCTCTAATTTGTTATGATTTAGATTTGGTATGTCTATCCACCAACTCTCTAATATTTTACCTGAACGTTTGATATAATATCTATTTCCACTTTTGAGATAATATTTCTTTTGGGTTTTTTCGTCTGTTGATACTTCTGTTCCTTTTGCATATGGAATACTGACTTCACCATAGTTAAAGGTGTAATTTTTAGATTTCGAATATAATAAAATATCGTCATGCTTTTTTGCAAAACATTTCTTACTACTACCTCCACCTGTGTAACACCACACTATGTTATTAATAAAGTTGTCATAACCAAAAATACTGTCCATTATAACTTTTACATAATGAACTGAATGCCAATCAAGGTGAATGTATATAGAACCCGTTGATTTGAGAAGTCTTTTCATCTCAATAAGACGTATTTGAAGGAAGGATAGATAATCTGTTAATGTATTAAATATATCAGCGAAGCTTCGTTCAATGTTATCTGCTTTTGATGTTGTTGTGTAGTTTCTTTGAGAGAAAAATGGAGGATCTGAGTATATTAAGTCAATAGAATTGTCTTCAAGAGACTTCATAAGTTCTAAGTTGTCTCCTAAGTATAAATAATTAGTTTTTAAATGATTAGGGAGCTTTATTTGTTGAATTGTCATGCGATTTCCTTTATTATGAATTATGAAAGTTATAATTTCTTTACGAATTCATGTTATTTGTATTCTTCCAATTTATGTTGCAATTTATCTACATTCATATCTTCAATCTGTTCATTAAGTTCTTTAATCTGTTCCTCTGTATATTCCTCATCTTTTAATCTTTTAAGTTCCTGAGAAATAAATAATTTTGCTTGATAATTATCTGTTTCTAAGAACTTTAGACCAAGTTCTATCTGAGGTTTCTTTATAATAGAATAAGGAAGAATTTTAGTCAGAAAGAATCTTACGCTATCTTTTTTATTAGTACGCCATTCCCATTTTTGTCTATGCTTTGGATTTTCAGATTTTTTTCTTGGATTTACATTTCCACCAAATGCTTCTTTGAATTTAATTAATATATATGGATATGTATTCTTTATTCGAATTCGTAAATTCATATAATTATTTTTTTTATATAAAAGAGCATTGATACATCCTTCTGAATCAAAAAATCCACATGCAGATGACCAGTTGAATGATTGTAATTCTATTTTAGTTTGTTTTGTATTGTTTATTCTTTCTCGAACATCGTTTATATCTTTTTGTGTGTAAATATAATATTTTGGTTCTTTAAGTTTAATATACATCTCTTCACGAAACTTTCTATCTTCTGAAGATATTCTTTTTCCTTGTGTGCTTCCTACTTTTTCTAAGTGTTCTATGAATTTGAGTGCATCTAATATTTGTTTTCTCTTAACTGTCGAGTAAGGTAATATTGTTTCTAAGAAGAATTTTTGATTATATCTATCATTAAGTTTCTAATTCCATGCCTTTTTACGAGTTTCTGATTCTCTACTATCTGGATATATTTCTCCTTTAAATACACCTTTTGTTCTTATCAAAACATCGAGATTTGTGTTAGTTATATATATTTCTAATAATAATGTATCTTTATTTATTCCAACATATCCTCCACCATCGAAGAAGAGTGTGATGTATCCAATGACATCTCTATCTATCTCTTTTTTATTTTTAGATAAGAATAATGTTGATTCATTCTTATGAGCATCCACCATATCCACACACACATGTAAAATTTCCACACCCTTCTTGTTTAAAGAGTTCTCCTCTACATTGTGGACATTTTTTCTTATTATTACTTTTTAATTTTATCAAGATTTTTGAATTTTCATCTTTTTCATATAAGGATTTTCCATCTATAAGGGTTTCAACTTTATGTTCAAGCATAAATTTCATTGCAGATGCAACAGCAGCAGGACAACTTTTTGAATCGACAGGATGTTTAACTTTTTCAACTTTTTCTCCTTCTCCTTTTTTATATTTTTCATATTTTTCTGTTTGAAATTTTTCAGTTATTATTTGTTTTTCACACACTTGGCACGGAACAGCTTCTAAGTGTGTCATTACTAAATTTAAACTTTTTTGTGCAAATTTTGGATCAATTGTTTCTAATATTCTCTGATAAACAGATATTGAAACTGCAAGTCCAGTACGCATCGCAAAACATCCACCACTTGCACTTATAAATGATTCTAAAGCTGTTTTGTCTAAAACACCAAGATATGTTGGATGAATAAAAAGTGTATTACATGCAGTTTTCTTTGTAAATGATAGTGCACCTAATATTGGTGGTCTTGGAGGTAAGTCATCTAATTCTAATGTATTTAGTATGTTTATTTCTTTTTTAGTTGTCTCAAACACTTGACTATCTTTACAATTGTCACGATATACTGTAACGCCTTTGCATTTTGTTTTATATGCTAAGATGTATGCTTTTTTAACATCTTCTATGGTTGCATCTTCTTTCATGTTTATAGTCTTTGACACAGCGTTATCTATATACTCTTGTACTGTAGATTGAACGGCTATATGTTCTTCTATTGAAATTTCTTCTGCAACTCTGAATAGTTTTCTTATATGTTTAGGAATTTCCTTTATATGTTGAATCGATTTACCGTCTTCTTTTATTTTTTTGATTATATTGTCGATGTCTAGAGTGTTATATTCTGGATTGTTTTTCTTTAGTTGATATAACATTTCTATAAGGAGAGGATGAATTCCATCATCTATTTTAGTGTCTATTATGTTAGAACTCATATATATAGCAGGTGGTGGTTCTATTCCACTGGAATAGGGATGTCCTGCCATAAAACGTCCTGTTGTTCCATTTGGGGCTTCTGTTGTTGTGAATAGATTTCTTCTTTCTATGTTTGCTTCTTTAGATAATGGAAAGAACCCTTTTTGTTTACCGAGTTCTTCACTTTTTATATGTGATTCATCTCTTAGTATAGACATTATATTTTCTATAAACTTTATGGATTCATTACTTCCATATATCATTCTTAACTTGATAAGGCACTCGGACAGACCAGTTGTTCCAAGTCCAATTTTTCTTGTTAATTTTGTTCCTTTGGTTATGAAATCGAATGGATATTTATTTACATCTATCACTAAGTCAAGAAACTCGGTAGCATTGTGTATATCTTCTTTATATTTTTCTATATCGAACATATAGAATCCATTATGTTTTTCATGTGGAATACAATATTTTGACAGATTAAGACTTCCGAGATTGCACGACTCTGCAATAAGTTCGTCATTATAGTAACCAACGAAAAGTGGTTGCTCACCGCACGGATTAGTATCTTTCATCCACATTATGTGGGATAATGGATTGTTTCTATTAATTTCATCTTCGAAAATAATTCCTGGGCATCCGCAACTGTGTGCAGAGTTACATATTAGATTAAACAGGTATTGTGCTTTGATTGTTTTGTATATTTTGTTGTTAAATGTTAGATTCCAGTCTGTGTTGGATTCCACAGCTTCCATAAATTTATCTGTTACGAGAACCGATAAATTAAAGTTTTGGAATTTATTATTGTCGACTTTTGCAGTTATCCATGATTCTATTTCAGGATGTGAGATTGACAAAAGTCCCATATTTGCACCATCTCGTTTTCCTCCTTGTCTAATTACCTCACTGAGAACATTAAATACTTCTAAGAACCCTAAAATTCCAGACGTAATTCCACTTGTTGACTTAATTAGATCTCCTTTAGGTCGAAGTTTTGACAAATTTATGCCAACTCCTCCACCTGTTTGATGGATTTTTGCTTGCCACCATCCAGCATCGTGAATAATAGATTCTAAACTATCATCTACATTAATTACAAAACATGCAGATAGCATATTTGTAGTTCCTGCATTCATCAAAGTTGGAGTGTTTGGTAGAAAACGAAGGTCGTTCATCATCTCAAGAATTTTAGATTTTAAGATGTTATTATCTTTACACACAGTATTAGCTGTTCGCTCAAGCATTTGGTCTGGAGTTTCGATTATTTTTCCTGTCTCGTCTTTGAGTAAGTATCTTTTTTCTAAAGTCCTTATCGAATTTTTATTAAAATCTGCCATGTTTATTCCTCTGCTGCTTTATGAAATTTTTTTGTTGGAAATTGTGGATGTAGAACTTCATTAATGACTTCCTTGAGTGCCTGTTCTTCAAGAACAATTATCAGGTCTAATTCCTTTGTTTTTTTCTTTTCATATTGTGGAGGTCCTTTATCTTTAATTTTTCCACCAAATGTTATTTCTGTTCCATTTTTCATTACTTCATGGAGTACATGTGCCTATGAATTAGGAAAACTGTTGTATTCATATATTATTTCTACTTTTGTTATGTTTACTCCTTCTTTAATTCATGGGATTTTATTGTTTAAGTAAAAGAATAATAACTGTTGTAATAATCATTGCTATTCCCAACAGAATATACATTTTTCATACATTTCGAGCAAGTTCTATAATTCTCATTTTTATTTCTCCTTAAATAACAGTGAATGTAAGTTACTATTCAAACAAATTATAGCAATGCCACAATAATTTTGTAAATCTATAATTGTATCTCTAAGACTTTCATTATTTACTTCTTTTTTAGTTCCATCAGATAATGTTCTTATTCTGTTCATTTTGTCGGTCATTCTTATAATAACTCCTTCATAGCCATCTGTAACAAAAGAATTACCATAATCATTGTTTTTAGATTTTACTAAATCATAAGAAAGTTTCTGTATTTCAAGAAATTGTTTTAAAAATTCATCATTATTCATTTTAAAGTCACTGTGTTTATTTTGTCTTTTTATATTTCCATTCGTATAATCCAAGTCTGTCCATTTTACATAAGTTTCATCGAACTTCTTTTTTACTTCTTCTTTTCCCATCCTGTTTTTTTGTTGAGTTCTTCGAAGAATAATTCTCTGAATTTTGATAATTTTTTATTCATGTTTATCTTCTTTCTCTATTTCTTTTTGTATATCATTAGCTGTTTCTAAAGAACTGTTAAAACATGCTAAGAATAGATGTTTTGTTATTTCATTATCTAATAATCTGTAATATGGGAAGTTACTGTGTCTTATTCCAAATGGTACATGCTTTTTATGTTCTCCCACTCTTGGTAAGTGTAGTTTATCTGTGTAGAGACACGTTCTGCATCCTCCCCATCCTTCTACTTTAACATAGATTTGTTCTAATATTTTTTCTTTTACAAGATGTTTGATAGAATTTTCTACTTGTATATACATTGCTTCTGGATATTCGAGAGATTTCATTATATCATTTATGTCTACAGGTTCACGGTCTGAATATTTGACATAAAATATATCAAATACTCTTATGTCAGTTATGTTGCTAAATATGTGCTCTAACATTTTATTTACTCCTCTTTTATTATACTGTTAAACATCTTTTCTTCTTCCTTTTCTACTTCTGTTTGTATTACCATTATTTCTTTACATACTATAACTTTATCATTATCTTTAGTTCCATAAGCAACTATGTCTTTAATTATTACTTTTCTTAACACTTCATGAAGTTTTAAAGTTGGATGATCATGTTCATTTACATAAACATGAAACCCAGTTGGATATTTATCTTTTTCATTACATAATATTTTTGGAGAATCAAGAACCTTTTCATATAAATGATATTTTCGATAATTAGATTCTTTTAACCACTTTCCACTTGGAATCTCTTTTCCATCACCAAAATATTATCCAAGTAATATATAACCATTTTTTACAAAAATTTTCCATCCTTCTTTTATGTCTGGAATTTCTTTTATTAGTTTATCTAAGCACATATTATTTACTCCTTATCAAATTTTGATAGAAATCTTCTTACACCTTTCTTTTCTTTTAGATACTTTTTATATAGTTCTTGATTTTCAAGTTTAAAGTTGTCAATGTCGAATTTTAGTGAATCACTGTCGTTTTTCCATGTGATTATATATCCGTTACCTATCGCTTTTTCGGCGTTCTTTAATAAGTCCATAAAATAATTTTTATATTTTAATTCTTCCTTTTCTAAATCTTTAATTTGTTGTTTAATAATCTTTAATTTAACAGCCCACTCAAAGGCTTCTTTATTATCTGAAATATCTATTGTTATAGGTTCTGATGTTTTATATATTTCTTTTAAGAAAGAGTTACATGCTATTGTTGGTTCTATTGTAGGAGGAGTCTTTGTTTGTACTAAGTTCCAGAATTTCTTTTCTTCCTCAATGATGAGGTTTATTAAGTTATTATCTCTTTCTATGTCAGTTACATTTATTTCTCTTTTTCCTAAGTCTAACACTGCGAAACTTCCCCAAGAATAATTATAGACTGCTAAGTATTGCATCATTTGTGTTATGTAGTATGGTGGAATTTCTTCTTCATACCAATTAACAAAGTCTCCTTTTGTTTTAATTTCCAGGATGCCTGAAGTTTCTCTTTCAGACTTTACAATTTCTCTGTCTATATTTCCTGTTATGAAAGGATATTGTGGATGTAGTTTTTGTGGTCTCTTTTCAAGCAATCTATTTGTTTTCCTGGAATAATGATATGCAATTACAGGTTCAAGTGCATAACCAATATTAAATAATAAATTTAATGATTCATCTATGTTTATTTGTCTGTTCACTTTTTCATGATAAAGTTCGAGTCTGCTTTTGAATGGACTAATACCCAAGATAATCGCTGCCTCAGAACCACCTATTCCATCTAAACGTTTCTTAAGAAATTCTTCATTTTCCATCTAGTTTTCTTCTTCAAGTTTCTCAGTTAGTTTTTCTATAATAACATCTACAATGTGATATAATCCCAAAAAACCGTGTTGATTCCACGTTCATCAGATTCTGTTTTTAATTTTCTGAGTTGATTTTCTACAGTCTTTCTTGATATATCTAATTCATTAGCAATTTCTTCTTGAGTATAACCAAGTCCTCTCATTAGGATTATTTTACTAACAATTTTATTTTTTAATATGTTCTAACTCCTCAATATAAGATAAACAAGCCAATTCAAAGCATGGTTATATGTTTCCTTCAATGATTTCTACACTCTTGAAATTAATACCTGGTAATTCAAAATGAATTAAGTGAGCTTGCATCGCTATTCCTTTATCAGAACAATCATGTATTGATTCTGCTCCAGATTCATCTATTGTCTTAAACAATGTCATGTTTCTTACTCCCTTTTTTCTTTCGTAAGTCTCCTGTGACATTCATTCTTTGCTTTGTTTTTTTCCAGTTTTTTATTCTTCTTTAGCAATTTATAGTAATTGTTTTTTTCTTCTTTACTCGAAAAGTTAGTTATGCCTATGCAATGACGTTTCCCTTTGTTGTCAACATAACATGAATCTTTATCCCACACTTTAGTTTTCACAATTTCATTCTTATTCACTCATTGGTGTATTTAGAAAGTCTAACTCATTTAGTTCAACAGATAACTTCATTGCTAACATTTCTTCTGAAGGTGGTATTTCCTTGCAAGATGTGCATACCTTTCTCTTTTCTACTAGATCGTACACTTGTCCAAATTTCTCAATAGTTAGACTCCACCTTGATGTTATTAAGTATGGATGATGTGTATAATTTCCTATTGAAACAAAGGATCGATGTTTATTAAAGTCTTCTATCTGTTGTTGTGTTAGAAATTCTTTTAAGACTGTTGATGCTCTTACTTCTTTTTGTACTGTTATTGAAGGAAGTGGACAACCTCTTGTAGGTTTTTGAGTTGTAACTGCGGAATCTGCTTTTTCTACATGTTCTTTTTTGATTTCATCTACAAGTTCAAGCTTGCCATCCTTAAGTTTTATTGCTGTCAAGGTTAGTTTGTTCTTTTTGAGTTTCTTTATCATGAACTTATGTATATCTTCAATCTTGACATTCTCAATTATAACTTTTGTGTTTTCATAAGTTTTTATAGGTTCTTTTATTTTTCCTACAAATTTCTTTATTATTTCTTTTAATACCTCTTCTTCTGACACTGTTAAATCTACAGTACTTAATACTACATTTTTATTGTCTTGTTCAATATTTATGTCTCCAAATACAGATGGATAGTATATTTTCATTGTGTTTACCTCCTGTTATATTTTAATATTAATATTTTCAGTTTTACATGATATAATATGTTCTTCTTTAAATTTCTCACATACTTTATTTATTCTATTTAGTATATTTTCATCTAAAATATCATGGTTTTTATATTTTTCTACTACATTTACATTATTTGTTATATAGAATGTGCTAAAAGTGTTTAATTTTCTTTTACGATCATTCCGTCTGCCAGTTGTTAATATTTCATCTCCTTTTATTAACCATATATGTTTAATGTTTAAACTTTTTCTATCATCCTCCTTCTAAACTTATAATATATACTTCTTTGTCACCAATTTTTTCAAATATTTCACTCACGTTTGTGCCTCCAATGGTTTCTCTATATTTTTTATTTCTGTTGTTATGTCTAATATTTTGACTTTTTCTTTGTTGTTTTCTTTATTTATAAGAGATTTGAGTTCTTTCATTATTAGTAATTCTATATTATTCTGAGTTTCAAGTCTATCATGATTTATAGAACTCAGTGTATCTCTCGATGGTTCTAATTTAGAAATGAAATTATGATAAAATATTAAGTCATGAATATTTGTATCATTTTTATTTTTAAGGTGTTCTGTTAGACTTTTGGAATATATCTCAGCTAAATCTCTCATGCTATCAAATATACTATTTTCAGTAGCCATATTTCTAAAAGCAGGAAAAGTTGGACGAATGGAACCATTAAATTCTTGAATTTGAGCAACACTTACAGTAGTATATGACTTTAATCTGTCTCTTGTGTTAATTAATCCAGTTAATTTTTGTATGTCAATTTCTTCGCTTTGTGCAACTTTTCTTATTTCATTATTAATTTCTTCTAATATTTTTTCCATAATATCACCTGTTATCACCACTACCATGTAATTTATTACTGTTTTGTCTTTCTTTTAATTTACTTATGTTAGACATAGCAACGTCATTCAATGATAATCCTAATTCAGAGGATAAATTACTTAGATACCACAAAACATCACCTAATTCCTTTTTTAGCTCAACTCTTTTCTCTGGTGTAACTAATCCATTACTATCTCTGGAAATCTTTTTTATCTTTTCTGCAACTTCTCCACTTTCACCACATAATCCTAAAGTTGGATAGTATAAATTTTTGCCAATGTTTGGGTAAATTGCTGTTTTTCTTGCTTCTATTTGATATTCATTGAAATTCATCTTATAACACTTCCTAATTTTGCTATTTTAGCTATCATCCACTTTAACATTATTTCTTCATTTGTTACGTTTGTCCTCCAGCTTGTATCACCTATTATGACTGCGATGTCGATTTTCATTTTATCATTGATAGTGAGGTCTGTTATTTTTGACATCATTTGCTTTAGTATCTCATTTGATGATGATCCATTGGACATTAGATTTTCGATTAGTAGTGACGATGCAAGGAATTCTCCTGACAATGCTTTCTTGATTATGTTTTGTATTATCTGTGGTTCAATGTAAGATACTTTATATATATCATCTATTGTAATTATGTTATTTTCTACTGTTAGTAATGAAGTTTCGAGTGTTCCTACTGCTTTCCTTAAATCTCCATCAGATGAATATGCTATTGCTTCAAGTGCTTCTAGTGTTATTGTGTACTTTTCTTGTGTGGCTATATATTTACATTTTTCCATAATAGATTGAGTGTCTATTTTTTTAAATTGATATACAGCGCATCTCGAAATTATTGGTTCAATAATTTTTGATAAATAATTACAAGATAGAATGAAACGGCAAGATAAATTATATTTTTCCATTGTTCTTCTTAATGCACCTTGAGCATCAGGAGTTAGTGCATCCGATTCATCGAGAAATACTATCTTGAATTGTACGTCATTACTATCACCAATTGCTTTTGTTGCTGCATAGTTCTTTACTTTATTTCTAATTACGTCTATACCTCTGTCGTCAGAAGCATTAATTTCGAGGAAATTGCTTTGCCATTCGCTTCCATATATCTCTTTTGCCATTGCTATCGTTGCAGTAGTTTTTCCTGTGCCACTTAGTCCACTGAAGAGAAGGTGAGGCACATTCCTATTTTTCACATATCGCTTCAGTCTCCTGACTATTTCATTCTGCCCAATAATTTCATCAAGTTTATTTGGTCGATACTTTTCTGTTAGCATTTGACTATTTGACATACTTTATCCTTCTTTTGAAACATTCTTAATTATTAATTCAAACTTTTTAGATAATCTTCCATTTCTATCTAAAACTGTTATGTCAATTTTATTAAACTCTCTTACTATAATACTTTCTAGAAATTCTTTTATTAAAAAACTCATTACATGGGGAGTAACTTTTTTTTGCAAACCAATATTCGTCATTATCAACTATTTCTTTATTGTTTGTCATGATTATTTTAACCTTTCTAAAGTTTCTTCTACAGGCATGTTGAATTTTTTTATGAACCATTTTATCAGGGGTTCAACTGATTCTAAGGAGTTTGATTTATCTGGAGATTCTCTTCCTCTGTTTTTTACTATTGTACAGTTCCATTGTGGAAATCCGTTTGGTAATAATTCTTTGTTCAGACGTATCACACTGTCGAATTTTTGATAAAGTGCTTGTTTTAATTCTTGTTGTGACTCAGTTTGTTTTAATGGATGTAGTGTTGCTATAATATCATATTTATGGTCAAGCATAATGACGAGAGCCTCCTTAATTTGATCATAGAGTTTTCCATAGAATTGATAAGGAAGTACAAAGGTGTCTTTATTGATTATATCAAATCTTTTTCCTCCTATTTCATAGTATCCTTGTTTTTGGAATTTTTGTGATAAATTAGCTTTGTATAATTCAATTTCAGTTCCTAATCCATCGCAGACTTTTAAGTCATAGTTGAGACCGCATTGGACTTTATTTATCTGTGTTCCGATTGATCTATCTTCAATCCAACCATACATATACTTAATATAAGTGTCTATGTTTGTTGCATGTATTAATTCGATGTTGTCTAATTCTTTGTTTTCCAAGTTTCTAAATACTTTTTCTAAGTCTCTGTCTGTTCCATATTCTGGGTCAATATATAATATTTTCTTATTATTCA
>JAGVIM010000113.1 GCA_020056045.1 Nanobdellota archaeon
ATAATAAAATAGCATAATTTTTATACTATTATTCTTTATTAATATTAAAAAGATGGATAAACAAAAAAAATTCAATCAGATTTGTAAAGATATTAAATTAGTAGAAATTCAAGGAGCTGAAAACATAGCAAAGGCTGCTTTTTATGCCTATAAATTGATTCCAACAGAAAAATCCAAGAAAAGACTTATTTCTTTAAGGTCCACAGAACCAATGCTTCAAAATGTTTTAACTCTTGCAGATAAAATGTCTTATAATGAACTCCTAGCAATCTTAAAAAAGAATCAAGAATTGATTAATCAAAATGCCTTTAAATTAATTAAAAATAATTCGATTGTTTTTACTCACTGCCATTCTTCAACTGTTATAAAATCTTTGATTTATTCAAAAAATAAAGGAAAGCATTTTGAAGTTTATAATACAGAAACAAGGCCCCTATTTCAGGGAAGAAAAACCGCAAAAGAATTAGAAAAAGCAGGAATTAAAGTAACAATGTTTGTTGATTCTGCAGTTCAAATAGCATTAACAAAAGATCAAGATAAAGAAGAAAAAACAAAACTAGTTAGTTTAGTTTTAATAGGTTCTGATGCAATAACAAAAAAAGGAGTTATAAATAAGGTTGGAAGTGGAATGATTACAAAAATTGCAAAATTAAATAAAATTCCAGTTTATATTATATCAGATTCTCTAAAGTTTACAAATAAACCTGTAAAAATGGAACAAAGATTTTCAAAGGAAGTTTGGAATATAATTTTAAAAAAGATAAAAATAAGAATAAAAGATCCTGCCTTTGAATTAGTAAGAAAAGAAGATATTACTGGAATAATAACAGAATTCGGAGTTCTTTCCTATAATAATTTTTTAAAAAAGATGAAATCCTAATTATGATTAAAAATTTCTCTAACTAGATTATCAACATATTCCATACTTCCATCATTGAGTATAATAACATCAAAGTTTTTCTTAAATTCTTCTAAATTTTCTTCTATGTTTTCATTCAAGAATCCTACTTTTATTAGGTTATTATATTTAAAACCTTTTATCATTTTAATATCTTCAATAGAATCTCCAAGCAACAAAACATTTTCTCTTTTTCTTAATTCATTATAAATTAACAATCCTTTTATTTCTGCTTCATCCTTATTCAATGAATGTATTATTTTTCCATTTAATTCAATAGCTTTTCCATTTTCATCAAATTTAAACATATTTGCAATTATGTGTATACTTTCATAAAGTCTTCCTTCCTCTTCAAGATACATTTTAATCATATCACCAGGTCCTGCTGACATTATTATAAGGGGAACATTGTTTTCATATAAAAAATAAATAAACTCTAATGTTTTCTCTCTAAATTTAAGTTTTTTCTTACTGACAATTTCTTTCATAACTTGCATATTTAGTCCACATTTAAATAACAATTCAAAATGTTTTTTCCACCATTCCATCATTTTGGAATTTTTCTCCTCGTAACCTATATTTGGATCTATCTCAATTGGATGGTAGATATCAAATAATTTATGAGCTCCCATAGAATATTCATTACTAATATAATTTCCATTTCTTATCTGTGCTATTACTGTAGATGACTTTTGTCCATTAACAAACGTTTTTGTTAATGTTCTATCAAAATCAGCCAAAACATGAAATCCTTCTTTTCCTTTTTTAGAAATTTTATTTTTTAATTCTTCAAGTCTTTTTTTATCAGAAATAATTATATTTTCCATTTTATAACCTTAATTTAAAAATTATTTTTTTATTCTTAATGGCACTTGCAATCATCACCACAATCTTCATCAGATTCACATTTGTGATCTTTTTCATGTTTGTGATCACAACCACATTCTTTTTCAGAATTACTTTCTTCTTTTACTATTATCTCCATTTCACTTTCTAATTCTTTTAATCTTTCTGTTATTTGTTCTTTTGCAATTGCAAGTTTTTTTACTTGTTCTTCTACTAATTTTTTTGTATCTAAAATAGTTTTAGTAACATAGGTTTTATTTCCAACTTCAACAATCAAATCCTTACTCTTCATTTCAACAGGAATATAAATTTTCTTCCCAATATTAACAAGCATTTCCTTACTTTCTTTTTTTTCAAGTTCTTCTAAACTTTGATTTAAATCATTCATTTCATTGATACTTTGATCAATAAGTTCTGTTTGTTGACTAAGTTGATTAACTTCCTGTTCAATCATTTGAAGCTGCATAAACTGTTGTTTTTCCATATTTATTATTAAATTAAAAGGTTTTTAAATTGTACCTTCTTCTTAAACCTATGATGAAGTGGTATAAAAAGAGAGATCTTTTTGCGTTAATAATTGCAATTTTAATAGCTATTTTTATATTTTATATGTCTTCTCAATCTTTTGAAAAAGGTTCTCCAGGTCCAAATTGGAAATTTAAACCAATACTCTATCATTTTTTAATTTTCTTTTTATTCTCTTTTTTTCTTTCAATAGCTTTTGCTAAAGGAAAATTAACTAATAAACATTTAATCTTAGTAGCTCTATTAATCGGATTGGCCTACAGTACAACAGATGAGCTTCATCAATTTTTTGTTGTAAATAGATCCTGCAGTTTAGAAGATTTTTTTACAGATTTTATTGGAATTTTAAGTGCAACAACAATTTATTTTTTTATGCTTATTTTTAGAAACAAAAAAGTAACTTTAAGCAACATCAAATAATTTTCTAAATATTGTAGAAAAAATCATACTTCCAACAATATACCAAAATATCCACCAACCACCTAGTTCAGGGTTTAAATATTGTCCAAACCATCTGAAAAAAAGAATAATTGGTATTGATGTAAACATTATTGGTTTTAAAGTTAGTTCAAATGTTTTTGGAATAAATTCTAGTTGTTTTTTCTGTAATTCCAATAGTTTTTCAGGATGCTCTTTATATTTTTTCATTTCTTCATTTAGAATTTTTTGTTCTTTTTTAAGCTCCCTTAGTTGTTTTTGATCAGAAAGATATTTTTGAGCAAGTGTTAATATTAAAGAAGTTAATGCAATAATTAATATAAATCCAATATAAAGATTCCATTTTAATAAAACTCCAAATGTTGGATCTAAAACTGCATGCACTGAATTTTTAATTAATGGGAAGCTATCCCAACTAGACCCAACATATGCAGATATTAGAAAAACTATTAAAAAAATTATTATGCTTTTATTCATTTTTTATTATAATATTTCACTCTTTAGTATTAATTATTTAAAACAAAGGGGTTTTTAAAGATGACGAATTGATAATTATTTTTTTTAGTCACTATAAGATTATCAGATTTCATCAAGACAATTTTCCTTCTTAGTAACTCAATAGTTTTATTTAATATGTAAAAAGTTAATTTTAAGCTATTCCATATATCCTAGATATTTTTTGTATTTCATTGCATATCTTTTTAATAA
>JAGVIM010000226.1 GCA_020056045.1 Nanobdellota archaeon
CTTTAGATGCTTCTTGGCAAGATATGATTGGAAATAATATATCTGTGGCTGATTTGTTTGATACTGTTAAATTAATGGTTTTTAGAGATGATTTATTGAATAAGAATATTGATTATACTATTTATAAGAAAAAAGATTGTACTTATAATGGAAATATTTGGGATTATATTACTGAATGTTTAAATATATTTAAAGGAGATAGTAAAGTGGCAACATTATCTGGAATTGGATTTACAACTTGGAAATCAAATTTAACTGGAGATTATTATTTTAGTGCAAAGGTAATTGATTCTAGTGAAGTTATTGGTTCTGATATATTACATGTCAAAACTACTGTTGCTAACGCAATTCCAACTACTAAAATAATTAAGCCTATTGAAAATAGCACGTTTATTATTAGAAGAGATAATAGTAAAACTAATCCAATCAGCTTTAAACAAATAAGCTTAGATGCTGATGATGATTTAAATGCAATCTGGAGATTTGGAGATGAAAATACAACCTCGATTAATAATTGTTTAACAACTGGAAATTGCAATACCTCTCATATTTACAACAGCTCTGGAACAAAAGTAATTAATTTAGATGTAAAAGAAGCTACAAGAGGCCAATCTACATATGATTTAGCAAGAATATATATTTATAAAGATGGATTAAATTTATTTGTAATTATTGATAGTCCTAATTACAAACAAAGAATAGTTGAAGCAGGACCTGTTTATCTTAATGCAACAAGTACTTATGTTGCAAATTGTACTCCTATTGAAAGTGAATGCAAGTTAGCTGGTAAAGGAAATGGAAATTGTTACAAAGTAACTGATGTCATAGATCCTGGTTTAACAACTTGGTGTTACAGATATGCAGAATCTTCAAATCTTCTTAACCCATTTAAATTCAGATGGACATTTGATCAAGGAACAGTAGATCAAGAAATAATAAATACAAACCCTACACCTTTTGAAAAAATATTTCTTAAAGCAAAAAATCATCCAATAAATTTAAGAGTTAATTATACTGTAGTTGAATAAAAACTATCAAGATAATATTTATAAACTTGTTTTTATTAAATAAATTATGAAAAGAGGGAAGAGTTTAGGAATTTTATTTGTATTGATAGTATTAGGAATAAATTTTGTTGGATTTGTAAATGCTGCAACAGAAACATACACAATATATTGTGGATCTTTTTCTTGTAAAATTGTTGATGGAGTAGGCCCATTTTATGTAAATGACTATATAGATAGAAATATAACTACTCTAGGTTTAGGATATTCAACTGCAGGTAATTCATTTAGTGCTGATGATGCTACTGCAATGAAAATATGTAATATTGCAGGTTATTCTAATGTATCTAGTTATCGTTGTAATTGCGATCCTGCTGATTATGGCGCTTGTTATGATGGTAGATGTAACTATTATACATGTGGTGGTGAATCTATATCCAAGTGGGATTCTAGTATTAATAACTTCAAACTAGTTGGTGCATGCACTACTAACTGGATAAGTAAAATAACATGTACAAGAGAAACATGTGTTCCAAAAACATGTTCTGAATTAGGAGCTCAATGTGGAAATATTGATAATGGATGTGGAACTCAAATAAGTTGCGGTGATTGTAATTATTGTACAACAAATCCTGCTCCTGTTAATTTAGGAGATATAACTAGAACTTTTTCATGGGATGAAATGAGATCAACTCCTCCTGCTACTCCTTTAAGTGGATATGATGCATTTTGTCCAAATAATGAAACTGCTAATCAATTTTGTATATTAAAAGGTTATGATGCTCAAGTAAGTTATTTTACAAGCGGTTGGGGTACTTGTCAGTTTGATGATTGTTGTTGGGATTATAATGGTGCTTGGACAAAGGCTTGCACTTGTAGTGGTAGATATTCAGGATATATAATGAATGATAATGATCTTAACTCATTAATTACATGTAAAAAAAGCAATATTTGCACTCCTCAATGTATTGGAAAAAGACCTACTGATTCTGATGAATGTGGAGGAACTTGTTCTTCATGCTTAGTTGAAAAAAAATGTGTTGTTAATAAATGTACTACAGATACTACTTGTCTTGAAAATCAAACTATTATGAGAATTAATCCTACAACAAACCTGGGGGCATTATGGAATACAAGTTCATCTTCTACAATTTGTTTTAGTGAGATATTTAATAAATATGATACTGAAACTATTTTTCATAATTGTACAGGAGATAATAATATTTTAAATTTAAGTGCTCTATTAGAATCAAGAGTTTCAAATTCAACTAGTGGTGGATTTAATATTCCTATTTGCTATGGAAATTTATCCTGCAGAGCAATTAATAGTACTATTTCCTTGGGACTTGTCGCAAGTTATTCATTTGAAGGAACTGCTGAAGATAGTTCTGGAGGTGGAAATGATGGAATAAATAATGGAGCAACACTCACAACCGGAAAAATTGGGCAGGGATATAGTTTTGATGGAGTGAATAATTATATTAATATCCCGGGTAGCAATTCTTTAGATCTTTCAAATACTTGGACTTTGGGAGCATGGGTTAATGTTGATATTAATGAAAATAATTATGGCCATATTGTTGCAAAAAGAAGTGATGCAGTACCTGTTACAAATTATGCACTTAGAACAAACTATAATGGAAGTAGTTGGGATTGTTATTTTTATAATGGTGGATGGAAGGGAGCATGGAATATTGGAACTGTTCATAAAAATGCATGGCATTATATGACTTGTACATATGATGGTCTTAATACAATAAAAATTTATGAAGATGGAACTTTGATAGGAACTAATGATACAGTAGGTTCTCCACCTATTATAAATAATGTACCTGTCACGATTGGTGCTCATGGAACAGGTTTTGAAGCATTAAACGGATCAATCGACGAACTAAAGCTCTGGAACAGAGCTTTATCTCCTGAAGAAATTCAAAAAGAATATCTAGGAACAAATAAATATTGCGATAGTGATGAAAAAGTTGCAGCAAAAATGTCTGATTTTACAAATGCTTTTATAACAAAAGCTAATGAAACAATTTATCCAATACAATTATGCTGTAAAAACTTTAAAAAAATTATAATTCCTGTACCTACTTTAGATGCTTCTTGGCAAGATATGATTGGAAATAATATATCTGTGGCTGATTTGTTTGATACTGTTAAATTAATGGTTTTTAGAGATGATTTATTGA